>NZ_JBJFHN010000112.1:0-34055 GCF_051893655.1 Porcipelethomonas sp.
TACGGTTGTACAAGCCTTGAAAGCATAACAATTCCCGACAGTGTAACGAGTATAGGAAGTTGGGCATTTTACGGTTGTACAAGCCTTGAAAGCATAACAATTCCCGACAGTGTAACGAGTATAGGAAGTTGGGCATTTTACGGTTGTACAAGCCTTGAAAGCATAACAATTCCCGACAGTGTAACGAGTATAGAAGATGGGGCATTTGCATACTGTAAAAGCCTTTCAAGCATAATAATTCCAGATAGTATTACGAGTATAGTAGGTGGTGCATTTGAAGATTGTACAAGCCTTGAAAGCATAACAATAGAAAATCCTGATTGTACAATTTATGATTCGGAAGAAACTATTTCAGAAAGTGCGGTTATATATGGCTATGAAAATTCAACTGCACAGGCTTATGCTGAAAAATATGAAAGAGAATTTGTTTCATTAGGTGAAAAACCAGTTGTAACTACCCCGGTAGTAACAGTTCCGGTAGTAACAAGAATTCCGGTGGACACAAATGTAACTACAACCACTACAACTGCTCAAACGCCTAAGATATCAATACTAATTTCTTATGTCTACCCAAATACCACTTCTACGACAGCAAAAGCTACAACTGTTTCAACGAATGATGCAACAGATGAAACTACAGTGTCGACTAATGTGACAACAAATGGCACAACCGCAGAAACAACAGTAACTACAATAACTTCAGCAGTCACAAAAGCAGAAGAAACCACGGCAGAAACAACAACCCCGATAAAAGTAACAACAGATATAGTGACGGAAGATACAGCCGCAACAGAGGAAACTAAAACTTCTGATACTACAGTAACTACAGTAACTACAGCAGTTACTACGGCAACAACTACAGCTGATACCGAACCTGTTTCGGGCGATGCAAACGGCGACAATAAATTAAACGTCAGAGATGCCGCATTTATCGCCCAGAAACTGGCTCAGGGAAAAAGCAGTGAATTGCCTATGACAGCAGACTATAACAACGACGGAGTTGTCAATGTAAGAGATGCTGCGGCAATCGCAAGAGATATGGCAAATAAATTTTCTTCGTAAGTTACAAAAGGGACGTCATTCAAAATGGCGTCCCTTAAATTTTATTTGTTTGCGGCTGATTTATAAAGTGTTTCAGGAGTTGAACTGAATTCCCAGTCAGTTATCTCTTCACGGCTTCCGTCATAATTTCTTTTATAAATTTTTAGTCCGTCTTTACTGAAGCTTTTATCTGTTGAAAAATAATACTGTTTAAAATTATCAGAATATTCACATTCGTATTTATATTCGTCTTCATTTGGTATGATCAGAACAAATTTAAAGTCGTGGGACTGTGCATATTTCTGTGCATAAGTTCCGCTGTATCCGTAAATGGTCATGGAAGTGCATGTAAAAGCGTTTGTTCCTATTTCTTTTACGCCAGTACCCATTTTAAGAGTTTCGAGATTGTCACAGCCGTAAAATGCGTCTGCACCAATGTATTCCACAGAATCGGGAATAGTGACAGTTTTGATTTTAAAGTCATCGGATTCGGAATAGCCATTATAGGAAAATGCCGAGCCTGCAATTACTCTGATTCCGTCCGGAATATAAATATCTGTATCCTTTCCATAATACATATAGAGTATATAATCATTTATTACAATGTAACTGGTATCTGCTGATTTAAGCAGATTATCTTCATACTTTGTACTGGAAAATACCATGGATCCCATTGATGTGATGCCGTCCGGCAATGAAACAGATGAAAGCTCCAGACAGTTTGCAAATGCCAAAGAGTTAATTCCTGTTACAGATTCGGGAATGGAAATACTTGTTATTTTTTCCTGCCCGGAAAATCCGTTTTTGCATATTCCGGTTACAGTTTTACCGTCCAGCGAAGAGGGAATAACAACATTTCCGCTTAAGACTCCGGATGAATATTCATTTATGGCTATATCTATAGTTCCGTCACCGTTATCTATGTATTTATACTGGGAGTTGTCCGCTGAAATAACATAAGTTTCATCAGCACAAAGACTGATTCCGGGGCATAAAACTGTAATTGCCGAAGCAGTAAGAACAGACAGGATTTTTATAATTCTTTTCATAGTCACAGCCTCCTTTATGACTTCTTTCTGAAAACCATAAGCTTACTTAATACATAATTTGCAATGAAAATAAGTACCTGACTTCCGAAAGTTACAATAACCTCGTTCATTCCAAGCCAGTTGTAGAATACCAGGAAAATTACTTCCTCCATTGCAAAGGTTACAGCTCTTGCACCGTAAAAAGAGAAGAATACTTTCCAGAATTCTTTTGAAGTATGAGTTTCATTTTTGAATACATATTTTTTGTTGGTGAAAAATGCAAAGGTTACAGCACATATCCATGAAAAGGCTACTGCGGCAGTACTTTCCCATACAGGTTTTCCGGGGACTGCATAGAAAATAATCAGCTTTGTTACTATTCCTACAAGTGTTGTGAGCGCACCAAAAAAAGTGTACATAATAGCTTCCTCATATTTATAGTAAATCTTCTGAAGTTTTTCAGGCAGTATGCCGACACAGGATTTAATTATTTTATCAAACATTTTAGTCTCCGAATACCGCTTTTGATATTTTGCGGCAGCCGCTTTTTCTGCCGGCGGCAGGCTGAATTTTTGTTCACTTATAAATATAACATATTTTAATAGAAATTCCAATAGCTAAACGAAAATTATTTTTTATATTTTACATTTTATGTATTGATTAATTCTCTTTAATGTGATAATATTATCATGTGTACTTTAACGGTGCATGGACTGGAGGATATATGCAAAATATAATAATTATTATTCTTTTATTAATTTTGTCAGCTTTGTTTTCAAGCTGTGAGACTGCTTTTTCCAGCGTGAACAAAATAAGACTGAAAAATTATGCCGCAAAAGGAAATAAAAAAGCGGCAAAGGCTCTTAAAATAGCAGATTCGTTTGAAAATGCCCTGACGGCTATTCTTATAGGAAACAATATTGTAAACATTTTGTCTACTTCTATAAGTACTGTTTTATTTACAGAAATGTTAGGTCCGGGAGGCGTTGGCGCCGCAACAGTTGTTATGACTATAATGGTACTGATTTTCGGAGAAATTACTCCAAAATCATTTGCTAAGAATCATGCGGAGCAGTGTGCACTGCTGTTTGCTGAACCGCTTTCTGTACTGATTGTAATTTTAAAGCCGGTCATTATGATCTTTCAGGTCATTCAGAAGGCATTCAAGCCTAAAACGGAACAGCCAAGCGTTACTGAAGATGAATTAAAATACATAATTGACGAAATTCAGGAACAGGGAGTTTTAGAGGAACAGGAAAGCGATCTTGTCCGTTCCGCACTGGAATTTGATGAAATTACTGTAGATGAAATTCTTATTCCGAGAGTTAATGTTGTTGCAATAGAAAAAAATACGCCGTTTAATGAAATCAAGGAAAAATTTCTTACAGAGATGTATTCACGTCTTCCGGTTTATGAAAAAAATATTGATAATGTTATTGGTGTAATAAATAACAAAAGCTTTTTCAGACTGGCAAATGAAGGAAAAGAGGATATAAGCGAAATTATTCAGGAAGTTATTCATATTTCTGATCTTAAGCTTATAAGTGCGGCACTGAAAGAAATGCAGAAAAATAAAATGCATATGGCTGTTGTTATGGATCAGTACGGTGGTACAAAGGGTATTATTACAATGGAAGATATCATAGAAGAACTTGTGGGAGAAATCTATGATGAAAACGATGAAGTGGTTTCCAATTTTGTCAAGCTCGGTGATAATGAGTATGAGGTTTCAGGTGATCTTAATATAAGCGATATGCTTGAAAATCTGGAAATGCCGGAGGATATAATTGAAAGCTCTGTAAATACTATCGGCGGATGGGTAATGGAGCTTTTAGGGCATGTTGCCGAAGAGGGAGAAACAGTATGCAGCGGTATTTTTAAAATGACCGTTCTGTCAACAGAAGAGCAGAAAATATTAAAAATCCGTCTTGAAATTCTTGAAGAAGAAAAATTGGACGAAGAAGATGAAGAATAGTATTTATATAATCCGGAAAACTTTTTTGGTTTTCCGGATTTTTTTTATAAAAAGCTCTTGACATTAAGTGTACTAGGGTGTATAATACAATACATAAGGTGTTCTACTTGAAATAGTACACATAACACAAAAAGGAGATGAGAAAATGAAAAAGTTTTTTAAGAAAGCAAACCGTGGTCTGCTTCTTGGAGGAATTGTATTAGTCGGATTTATAGCATTTGTAATTACTGATACTATTTCTTTTAAAAAAAACAAACCGGTTATCGAAGATGAGATAAAATCATATGTAAATTCACTGGAAAGTATAGCTGTTACAAAGGATTTAAGCAGCAATTTACTTGAAAAAAACATAAACGAGCTTATCAGCGAATACTGGACTTTTTCAAATGAAAAAAATGAAAGCTATTATTATGGTGTGAATCAGAATGAATTTAAAAATAATCTGGAGGATATCACATCAGAGCAGGAGGACGGTGTCTGGGTTTCCAAATGGACTGCAAAGGTTGGAGAAGTAAGTATTTCTAAGGCAGGTCCGGGATTTGCACAGGTAAGCTTTGACTGTCAGATCGTAGCTGAATTTTCAGGGAATGCTTATTTGCTGACGCCATGTGATGCAATGACTATGGACTGTTATGCATATTATGGCGAAAGCGTACCTTCAACACTTTCCAGAATTTCTGTTGACGGTACATATGAGGCAACAATGACGCAGAAAGACGGCAAGTGGAAAATCTGCTGTGTGGACGCTTATGGCTGGAACAGCAGTGAAATCACAGCGGTGGACGAACAGGAAGGAGGCAATGAAGAATGACAGCAGCACTTAAAATTGAACACCTTAATAAATATTTCGGCAAAAAACAAATTCTTCATGATATTTCCTTTGAAACATATCCCGGAGAGGTATTCGGGTTTTTAGGTCCTAACGGAGCAGGAAAAACAACAACAATAAAAATTGCTGTTGGACATCTCAGACTTGATGAAGGTGATATCTTTATAAATGGCAAAAGTATTGTTAAGAATTTTGAATCTGCAATGGCTGATGTCGGGGGAATTATTGAAAATCCGGAATTTTACAAGTACATGACAGGTATGCAGAATTTAAGACAGTACGCAAGAATGAGAGGAAATGTTGATGAAAAAAGAATCAATGAGGTAGTAGAAATTGTAGGACTGAAAAACAGAATCAACGACAAAGTCGGAAAATATTCTCTGGGAATGAGACAGCGTCTGGGTGTGGCTCAGGCGATACTTCACAGACCAAAGCTGCTTATTCTGGACGAACCCACAAACGGTCTTGATCCGGCTGGAATCAAGGAACTGCGTGATATTTTAAAAAATCTTGCCCATAAGGAAAATATATGCGTAATTGTTTCAAGCCATCTTATGTCGGAAATGGAGCTTATGTGCGACAGGGTAGGTATTATTGTAAACGGCAGACTTACAGGAGTTCATACCGTTGAAGAAATGATTTCCGCAGCGTCCGGTGACAAGGAACGTTTTATTATCAGGGTCAGCGACTGTCAGAAAGCTTTGGAAATACTTGATTTTGTTTCAGAAAAAGCTGTTGTTGATGAAAAGCATATAGAGGTTGCAATTCAAAAGGATAATGAAGAAGAGGAATTATTTGAAATTACGGCAAGAATAGTTTCAAGAGGAATAAAGCTGGGAACTGTATCGCCGAAGGAAAATAAAAAGCTTGAGGATGTATTTATTGAACTTACAAAGTCAGGGGGCAGTCAGATTGGGTAAATTTATCAGCTTAGTAAAAAATGAATATATAAAACTGACTCTGAAAAAAAGTACATGGATAATGCTTATACTGCTTGTGATTGGTACTGTCGGATATCCGTTCGTGGCAAAATTTGCACAGTGGCAGGGCGGTGATCATTCAATTTATGACTATGAAGAGTACAGTATACAGGATTACAAAGATCAGATCGCTTATCTGAAGGATGTAAAAACAGAAAACTGGGAAAATGAAACAGAAGCACTTCAGTATAAAATTGACAATAATATACTGAAAGGCTGGCAGCTGGAAGCAGTTGATGCTATGTTTGCAGTAAAGTATAATACAGATGGATTTTACAGTTTTTCATCTCAGCAGACAGACGAATATGTCAGAAAAATAGATGATGACATTAAATCCGGAAACTGGAAAGGATATTTTGAAACAGCCTGTGAAATTATCGGTCAGATGAATACAGAAGATGTGCATGCACAGGGACAAAAGGAAATATATGAATACTGTATTGAAAATGATATAAGACCGGACGAAACAAACTGGAAATACAAAACTGTTGTTGAATTGAAAAATGCTGAAAGTGAAATGAAAAATCTGGATACGGCAAAAGCTGCCGGACAGAATGTGGACAATACAGAATATGAGAACTATGAAAATACAAAATTAAAGTGTGAATACCGACTGAAAAATAATGTTGATTTTGATATATCTGAACATAATAACTGGATGGAAACAGGTGAGTATAATTTCTGGTCAGTTTTTTGTACCACTACCCTTATGATTTCCTTTATAGGACTTATTGTTATAGTAATCGGCGGAGGAATAGTATCCAGTGAGTTTTCCGGAGGAACAATAAAGTTTTTGCTTATTAATCCTGTAAAGAGATGGAAAATACTTGTTTCAAAATATTTTACAACTATTACTTTCGGATTTTTGCTTATGCTTGCAGCATATATTCTGTCAGCGATAACTATCCTGACAGTTTTCGGAGCAGATAATCTGTCAGCATCATATATATCAGCAGCTGACGGAGCTGTAAAGGAAATTCCGGGATTTGTTTATGTACTTAAGAATTATCTGTTATCAAGTATTGAAATTGTTGTTATGGCAACACTGGCATTTGCTATTTCCTCAGTTGCAAGAAGCTCTGCACTTGCAATCGGAATAAGTGTTATGGCATATTTCGGCGGAAATACAATAATGCTTATATTAAGTCAGCTTAATTTAAGCTGGGGAAGATATCTGATTTTTGCAAATATGGATTTTGGCGGAATTGCCGCAGGAGAATCAATGTTCATGGGTCAGACTGTTGCCGGAGCACTTTGCGTAATTGCTGTTCATATGATAATATTCATGCTTACTGCCTGGGACGGATTTACAAGAAGAGAAGCTTAATGTGTAGAAAATTAACATATAATATATAAAAGTGGACGCCTTGCCGGGCGTCCACTTTTATTTGAATTGAGCAGAGTATGAATAAAATTTATATTGGTGCAAGAAATGAAAAGAATGGAATATTCCTGAGTATACCGAAAATAATAAGCATTACAGCAGTGATTATTTCAAGCACAGTCAGCCATTTTTGTTTTGCTGGTTTTCCATATCTGACGTGGGAATAAGCTGATGCAGAAAATATTACAATAAGCAGCGGCAGACTTAAAAATACTCCGGGATTGCTGCGGAACGCTCTGTAAAAATCAAGATTTATAAGATGAATGCACATTCTTGTTACTCCGCAGCCCGGACAGTAAAACCCGGTTATTTTGTGAAATATACACGGGACAGCAATACCCAGACGTGTTGTAATGAAATAATAAAGAATGCCTGCCGCCGTAACAGCAGCAAGCATTTTAACAAGCTTTTTTAATTGATTATACACGCGGAGTCGCCATCTTGTTAAGCTCTGACTGAATCAGACAGTATGCAACAATACCAAGTCCGAAAATTGTAAGTATCAGATAAAGAATACCGCTGTTGGAATCAGACGGCAGACCTCTCTTCTGCTGAGCCAGCTGTAACTTCTGACCGGCTTTGTACATCCAGTAAAGAGTGTAGATACTGCATGTAACAATACCCAGTAAAAATACAATACCGCCGCTTGTGTCATTAGGTGTATCAGCTGCTACATTCAGGTCGTTAACAATGCAGATAAACCAGTAGATACCATAAATTCCGCAGGTGATAATCGACAATATAACGCAGGTGACAATGTTTCTTTCTTGAATCATCAGAAAACCTCCTCATAAAAGTATAGCTTAATTATATCAGACTTTATTATTAAAATCAATTATTTTTTCCCTGTATTTTGCTTTAATAGTCAAATTCTGCGATTTTAACAAATTTTTTGACTTTTTATTGTTATATATTAATCAATATTTGGTTATTAAAAGGGGACGCTTTTATTTCAGACGTCCCCTACATTTGCTTTTGAATATATTTATCCGGCAGTTAAAATCCGGCGTACATATTGCTGCATTTCGCTTTTTGAGTTTACATTATGAGTGCCGTTGATTATTTCCTGTTTGCGGCTTTCCGGAAGAAGTGCAAATTTTTCCATAGCCTCCGGATTCATTGCCAGAGCCATACCGAATCCAAGAGGCATGTCATCCTGTTTCACTTAATATCACCCCTGAATTATCATTTGCCGGAAGGCATAAAATATTCATTATAAATCTGAACCGTTTGTTTTTATAATTTCACTGTATCTGTATGCGGAATCCTTAAGAGTACGCTTGAGAGTTTTATAGTCAACATGAATAAGACCGAATCTTTCAGTATAGCCGTATGCCCATTCAAAATTATCCATAAGTGACCAGTGGAAATATCCGGCAACGTCTGTGCCTTCATTTATGGATTTCTTCAGTCCTTTAAGATATCCGTTAATATAGTCTATTCTTTCAGTATCATGAATATGTCCGTCCGGAGAAACAGTATCATAGCAGGATTTGCCGTTTTCTGTAATAAAAATCGGCTTTTTATATCTTTCATAAAGGAATTTTGTTCCCCAGTACAGGCAGTCGGGAGTTACCGGCCAGTTACAGGGAGCATGTCTGAATCCGCCGGGATCGCTGACAATTTTAGGTGAGTCACCGGCTGCGGCAACTGTATGTCCCCAGTAAACATTATGTCCGATAAAATCCAGAGGCTGGCTTATAAGCTTCATATCTGAATCGGTGATTTCCGGCATAAATTTTTCGCATATTTCATATTCATGTTCAGGGTATTTACCGAAGAAAACCGGATCATTGAACCATACAAGACTGCCGGGTGCCATATCAGGCGAGTCAAAGCTGAACATTGATTTTCTTGCAGCTTCTATATCCTCCGGTTTTTCTGACGCCGGAATATTCATATTTCCGCATGGAGCATAGCCTATTTTTAAAGGCTGTTTCCCATAAATTCTGAGAGCAGCCACTCCGGCACCGTGAGCCTTAAGCAGATTATGGGAAGCCTCTAAAAGTTCACTGGTTGTAAGTTTAAGTCCCGGAGCGATTCTGCCGCTTTGATATCCCAGCCCCAGAATTACCTGAGGTTCATTTATAGTCATAAAATGAGTTACTCTGTCGGAAAAGTTTTCCGCAGCAACTTTAGCGTATTCATAAAACCATTTTACAATATCCGGATTTCTCCAGCCGCCTCTTTTGTCAAGCTCTAAAGGAAGATCCCAATGGTAAAGAGTGACAAATGGTTCAATATTATTTTTTAGAAGTTCATCAATTATATTATTGTAAAATTCTATACCCTTAGGGTTTACTTTTCCAGTACCCTCAGGGAGAATCCTTGCCCAGTTTAAAGAAAAACGGTATGCTTTAAGTCCGATTTCTTTCATGAGAGCTATGTCGTCTTTCCATCTGTGATAATGATCGCATGCGGTATCGCCGTTGTCATTGTTGTCAATTCTTCCGGGGATCTGACAGAATGTGTCAAAAATATTCAGTCCCTTTCCATCTTCGTATGCACCGCCTTCGACCTGATATGAAGAGGTTGCAGCACCCCAGATAAAATTTTTGCCGAAATCCATAAATAATCATCCTTTCTGATTTTATTTTCCGTATTGACATTTTCCTTATTGTCTGATATTATAACAGTAATATTCCGGTATTTCAATTATTATTATAAGGAAAAATGATACTATTTTCATATTTTACAGCAGAGGTGACCAATATGGAGCAGTTTATGCTTTCACAAAAGGAAAACAAGGAACACAGTACTCAGCTTGTGCCTTATTCCTATTACCGTTCTGATATTCCTGACGGCATGCCGGATGTGGCTCTTCACTGGCATACTGAAATGGAAATTAATTTTATCCGTGAGGGAAAAGGCTGTTATCAGGTGGGCGAAGAGCATGCAGTCTGCGAAGCAGGAGATATTGTTATAATACCGCCTAATATACTGCATTCAGTATATCCTGCGGAGAATATGAAAGTTTCTACTGATACCCTTGTATTTAACATGGATTTTATTGGAGCATCCGTTCCGGACAGAGCGTCTGTTTCGTATATTAGACCTGTAATGAACGGCAGTGCGGTTGTGAATGCGTTTATAAATAAATCCGGCTGCGGATACGGAGAATATTCAGCTTGTCTTGACAATGCCTTTGAATATCTTAAAAAAAGACCTGATTACTTTGAACTGGGACTTAAATCGGAACTTATAAAATTCATATATCTTCTGTTTTCAAATAAAGACGCAGAAATAAAAAGCCGTGACAGCCGTTCACGTCACAATGCGGACAAAATAAAAAAAGCACTTTTATATATTCAGGAAAATTACAGGAATGAAATTACTGTAAGTCAGCTGGCAGAAATGTGCCATTTCAGCGAACAGTATTTTATAAGCTTTTTTAAAAAGGCTGTGGGAATATCATGTGTTTCATACATAAATCAGTTCAGACTGAAAACTGCGGCGGAAATGCTTAAAACTACTGAAATGTCAGTTTCCGAAACGGCTTTTGAATGTGGTTTCAGAAATCTTTCTAATTTTAACCGTCAGTTCAAGGAATATTTTAAGGTTACTCCAAAAGAGTTCAGAAAACAGACATAATATGTGAATAAATTCAGAAAAAATTTTGCTTTTTTTATTGAAATGTGTTAAAATAGAAAAAGTGTTTTAATTTGTAATTATGAAAGTTTCAAACAGAAAGGCAAGAAGGCTATGGCTATTTACTCTCTGGGGATTGATGTGGGATCAACAACTGTAAAAACCGTCATTATTGACGAAAATAAAAAGATTATACATTCTGAGTATCAGAGGCATTTTTCAAAGGTAAGGGAAGCTGTAAGGGATCAGCTTCTGGAAATTAAGAAAAAGTTTCCGGATGATACTTTTAAAGTATGTATGACAGGCTCTGCCGGACTGGGACTTGCAAACGGTGCAGGGATTACCTTTGTTCAGGAAGTAAACTCGGCATTTATAGCTGTAAAGGAAAGAGTGCCCGACGCTGATGTTGTTATTGAGCTTGGAGGAGAAGACGCTAAAATTATATTCCTGACAGGCGGCGTGGAACAGCGTATGAACGGTTCATGTGCTGGAGGAACAGGTGCGTTTATAGATCAGATGGCAACGCTTCTGGGAGTTACTGCCCCGGAGCTTGATGAGATGTCACTTAAAGCTGAAAAAATCTATCCTATCGCTTCACGGTGCGGAGTATTTGCAAAATCTGATATACAGCCGCTTCTGAATCAGGGGGCAAAGCGTGAGGATATTTGTGCAAGTATTTTTCAGGCGGTTGTTGACCAGACTGTATCAGGACTGGCACAGGGAAGAACTATTGAAGGAAAAGTACTTTTCCTGGGCGGACCGCTTTCTTTCCTGAAAGGTTTAAGAAAAGCCTTTATAAAAACTCTCGGACTTGAAGAGGGTAAAACAGCAGTTCTGCCTGATGAAGCACCCGTATTTGTGGCTTTGGGCTGTGCATTGTTTGCATATAACGAGCATGACGATATGACAGTTTCAGAAGCTATTGATAAAATAGAACATGCTAAAACCGGCGACGGTATTGTGACAGGTAAACCGCTTTTTGCTTCAAAGCAGGAGTATGAGGAATTTATAGTAAGGCATAAAAAATGTGACCTTGAGTATGCTGATTTACATAGCTATAAGGGAAATGCGTATCTTGGCATTGACGCAGGTTCTACTACAACCAAGCTTATTCTCATAACTGAGGACTGCCGTATCCTTTATCAGCACTATTCCTCAAATAAGGGACAGCCTCTTGACAGAATCGCAGGAAAGCTTAAGGAAATCTATCATGAAATGAATCCGGAAATAAAAATAGCCGGAGCTGCTGTAACAGGCTATGGCGAGGATCTTATAAAAGCCGGACTGTCTGTGGATTTCGGTATTGTTGAAACGGTCGCTCACTTTAAGGCAGCTTCCTATTTTTGTCCGGATGTTGATTTTATAATTGATATCGGCGGACAGGATATTAAATGCTTTAAAATAAAAAATCACAGTATTGACAGTATAATGCTTAATGAAGCATGTTCTTCCGGCTGCGGTTCATTTATACAGACCTTTGCACTGGCTTTAGGTTATGACATTGCTGACTTTGCAGCGTTGGGACTTTTTGCAGAGCATCCTGTAGATCTTGGATCAAGATGTACAGTATTTATGAACAGCAGCGTTAAGCAGGCTCAGAAGGACGGTGGTACAGTTGAGGATATTTCCGCCGGACTTTCTTCGTCAATTATCAAAAATGCAGTTTACAAAGTTATAAGAGCAAAATCTCCGGATGAACTGGGTAAAAATATAGTTGTTCAGGGCGGAACATTTTTAAATGATGCCGTACTCAGAGCATTTGAAATGGAAATGGGACGTGATGTTATCCGTCCGGCTATATCAGGACTTATGGGTGCATTCGGTGCTGCACTTTATGCAAAGGAAAAAACAAAAGGTGAATCCACTATTATTTCAAAGGACGAACTTGAAAACTTTTCCTATACGTCAAAATCAGCACAGTGCGGCGGATGCACTGCAAAGTGCGGGCTTAACATTATTACCTTTGCTGACGGCAGAAAATTTATTTCCGGCAACAGATGCGAAAGGGGAGCCGGAAAGGCAGTTAATAATCAGAACGAAAGCCTTTATGACTTTAAATATAATTATCTTCTTTCACTTGCGAATCAGCATATTGAAAATCCAAAAGCAACAGTCGGACTTCCTCTGGCACTTAATTTCTATGAATTGTTTCCTTTCTGGAAAACTCTTTTCAATGAAGTGGGAATAGATGTTATTGTTTCAGACGAAAGCTCAAGAGATATTTATTATCTGGGACAGCATACTATCCCGTCCGATACGGTTTGCTATCCGGCAAAGCTTGCACACGGACATATTGAAATCCTGCTGAATAAAAATCCTGATTTTATTTTCTATCCATGCATGAGCTACAATATTGATGAAGGAGAAAGTGACAATCATTTTAATTGTCCGGTTGTTGCGTATTATCCGGAGCTTCTGATCGCTAATAATCCCAGACTTGACAATAATAATTTCGTGTATCCTTATATTGATCTGAACAGGGAACATAATGTTGTTTCCGCTATGTATGATACGCTGAAAAAATACGGTGTAAAGAAATCTCTTGTCAAGGAAGCTGTCAGAAAAGCTTATGCGGCACTTGCTGACTACCGTAACGAAGTATATAACAGGGGAGAGCAGATTATAAGTCAGGCAAGGCAGAACGGACAGAAAATTATCGTTCTTGCCGGACGTCCTTACCATATTGATAAGGAAATAAATCATGGTATTCAGAAGCTTATTACAAGTCTTGGAATGGCGGTAGTTTCAGAAGATGCTGTGTTCCAGCACGGTCATTATCCTGACCCAGGAGTACTTAACCAGTGGAGCTATCATGCAAGACTTTACCGTGCGGCACAGTATGTTACTACTCAGCCGGATATGCAGCTTGTTCAGCTTGTATCCTTCGGCTGCGGAATAGACGCTATTACTACAGACGAGGTAAGAGCTATTCTGGAATCCCATGGAAAGCTTTATACTCAGCTGAAAATAGATGAAATAAACAATCTTGGTGCGGCAAAAATAAGACTCAGAAGCCTTGTGGCTGCCATGGAAGAAAAATAAAACGGAGGTATGTTAATGGATTATCCTGTATTTAAACCGGAAATGAAAGACAGCTATACTATACTTGTCCCTGACATGCTGCCTGTTCATTTTAAGCTCATTATAAATATTCTGAAAAAATACGGTTATCATGTAGAGCTTCTTCAGACAGCTACCCGTGAGGTAGTGGACGAGGGACTTAAAAATGTTCACAATGATACATGCTATCCCGCACTTCTTGTAATCGGACAGTTTATAAATGCTTTGAAAAGCGGAAAATATGACGTTAATAAAACGGCTCTGATGCTTACTCAGACAGGCGGAGGCTGCCGTGCGTCAAATTATATTCATTTGCTGAGAAAGGCTTTAAAAAAAGAATTCCCTCAGGTGCCTGTAATTTCCCTGAACTTAAGCGGACTTGAAAAGGGTAACGGACTGGATCTGACTATACCTATGCTTATAAAAGCAGTTTATGCAGTGTTTTACGGCGATTTGCTGATGTCACTTTATAATCAGTGCAAGCCTTATGAAATCAACAGGGGAGATACTGATAAGGTACGTGATCTGTGGCAGGAAAAGCTGATCCCGGTATTTGACAAAAGAGAATTTTTAAAGCTGAAAAAATACTGCCGGCTGATTTTAGATGATTTTGCTGCTATTAAAAGAACCAAAGAGAAAAAAATCCGTGTGGGAATAGTCGGGGAAATTTATGTGAAATATTCTCCTCTGGCAAATAATCATCTGGAAGAATTCCTGCTGTCAGAAGGCTGTGAACCAATAGTTCCGGCACTTATGGAATTTGTAATGTACTGTCTTGCCGGTTCTGTTGCAGACGGTAAATTATATCAGTTTAAATCACAGAAAACAATGATAAGCAAGATAGGATATGATTTCATCCACAAGATACAGAAAACAGTTATAAAAACAATAAATGAACATGGTGTTTTTGAAGCTCCGCATGATTTTGATTATATAAGAAAACTGGCTGACAAATATATCAGTCAGGGAGTAAATATGGGTGAGGGCTGGCTTATACCCGCTGAAATGGCAGCACTGGCTGCAACGGGAACGGAAAATATTATCTGCGCTCAGCCCTTTGGCTGTCTTCCTAATCATATTGTTGCAAAGGGAATGTCAAGAGTTATAAAGAAAGCTTATCCTGATGCAAATATTGTAGCAATTGACTATGATCCGGGGGCTACAAAGGTAAATCAGGAAAACAGAATCAAGCTTATGCTTGCAAATGCAAAGAAATAAAAACATACAGGGGGATTTATTAATGAATATCTTAAAAAAAGTTTTAAGCGTTTCAACTGCATTTATGTGTGCCGCATGTGCTTTCTCAGGGACGCAGTTTATGACTGTTTATGGCGAGGAAAATGTGTATGGCAATCTCAAATATAATTTACTTGATGTTAATTCAGACGGTGAAGGAGATTATGTGGAAATATCAGGCTGCACAGAAACTGTTACGGAAATAGAAATTCCTGCCACAATTGATGGCCTTCAGGTAATCACCATCGCACAAAGAGCATTTTATAATTGTTCAGAGCTTGAGAGTGTTACACTTCCGAGCTGCATGTCAAATATAGAAAAGGACGCTTTTACAGGTACGGCTTTTTATGAAAACCAGACCGGGATAAAATACGCAGGCGACTGGGTTTTAGGCTGTACTTCCGATTTGAATGAAGCAGTAATAAAGGACGGAACTAAACATATTGCTGATTATGCATTTTATAAAAACGAAAGCCTTAAAAGTATTACTCTTCCGGACAGTGTTAAAACAATAGGGAATTATGCATTTCTGTCATGCAGCGGTATAACAAATATTACTATACCTGAAAGTGTATACTTTTTAGGAACAAATGCATTTGCAGACTGTGCAAGTCTTTCATGGATAAAATTTGAAAACCCCCAGTGTGAAATAAACGGAAATGCTGTAGCAATTTCAAACGGAATGGACACAAGCAGTGATATATGGACTTACTATTTCAATGGAATAATCTATGGATATACCGGTTCTAAAGCACAGGAATATGCTCAGAATTATGACAAAAAATTTGTGTCTCTTGATGCGGATACAATCAAAGGTGATGCTAACAGTGATGGTACTCTGAATATAAGAGATGCGGCGTTTATTGCGCAAAAGCTTGCAAAAGGACTTGTGTCAGAGCTTCCGTTACATGCTGATTATAATGATGATAATACAGTAAATGTCAGAGATGCTGCGGCTATTGCACGGTATATGGCTGAAAAATTCAGGAAATAATATAATATAATATGACAAAATCCCCTCTGATTAATTTCAGAGGGGATTTCAGTTATTTGTTTAAGTATCGTCTGAGGGCAATTGAATCAATAATATTTACATAATTGTCTTCATTATAATCGGCATTTGCAAGTGCCTGATTTTTTAATGAAGCCTGTCTGGTAAGATGCTTATTCAGTAAAACAAGGTCGGAAATATTAAGGGATTTGTCAAGATTAGTGTCACCTTTTAATACTTTTTCTTCTGAAGAACCAGTTGTTTCAGAAGGTGTTGTACCGTCCGGTTCAACTCCATAAATTAAAACTCCGTTTTCGTAAATGGTTATCTTGTCTGTTATAGCAGATTCCCCGTCTTCAAGATTCAGAAGATCAGTATTGGAATAGTCATTCGAAGCATCCCATCCGGACTGATAGTTGGGGAAGACCAATGCCAGCATTGTTTCACATTGATGATTTCCTTCTGAGATCGGCATTGCAGCTTCACCCTTAGGGTATGTTACTTCGACGTAGTAAATATTATCTTTATAATGTGTCAGAGGAGAAATTTCTGCTGCATATTCTTCACCGTACATTAATGCCTGATCACGGTCTACACGTACTACGATATCCTCAGCTTTAAATCCTGCATTGATTACTTCCGTAGCATCAAGATAATATCTATAGGACATATTGTCAACAATTCTTGCAGGCCATGCAGTGTGATTAGTAAATTTCAGACTGAGGTCTGAACCGGTCGCAGATTGTTTAAGCTTTGCTTCAACATAAAATTCTGTTTCATGCTGCTCTGGCTCAGGAAAGTCAGGATCGGTAGTACCGCCGTATTCACTGACCATTTTTGCCAGCAATCCGGTGAAACCGGCATTGTAATCACAGGCTACCTCATTGTTTATAAAATTCTGACGGTCATCTTCGTATTCACCGTTTTCTGTCGGTCCGCCGACAAGTGCACCATAAAGTATATGTCTGTTATTAACTGGATTTGCAAGGGCATTGTTCCATGATGAGTGAGCTGTTCTGTGATGTGCATTAAGCGGTGCATTTTCACCGTATCCGATAACGAAGCTTTGGCTATTAGGATTATCTCCCAGACAGTAATTTATCTGTTCTTCATAGAATTGCTTATATGCTGATGTGTCACCCAGAGGAAGTGTATCACATGCTACTGCCGCAATGAATCCTTCGGCTGTTGCGTGTCTGAGACATCCCCAGTTTGTCAGCCATCTTAATCCGCCGTCCAGCTGCTTTACATCATATGTCCAGTAATCAAGCTGTTTCTTTACCTGATTTATATAGGTCTGATCCTTTGTGTTCTGAGCATAAAGAACCATTCCGCCATGCTGAACATCATCCCAGCAATGCCCCCAGCTGTATTTAAGCTCATTTGTACCAAGCTCTTTGCCGAGATTTGGGATATAGCTTGTTGCTTTATCAAGATATTTTTGTTCTCCCGTTGCGATATAAAGCCAGTTGGCTGCCCAGAAAAGTTCATCATAAAAATGAGTGGAACTATAAAATCCCTGAGCGTCACTTGCCTGATATTCGTCATCACTGCGTTCTGTGTCAGCAATTTCAAATATATTTTTGGCATGTTCCAGATAATAGTCGGTTTTATCGGAACGTCCCTGCAATGCACAGTATCCGGCAGCAAGAGCAGCTGCCATATCGCCGAATGCCGCAGAGCATTGTCTTCCCTTATAATATGGACGCGGAACATCATTTCCGTTGTCTTTCATTCCGTATTCTACAAGCTCGGCAGGACCCCACCATGTATGATCCTGTTGCCCGTTTCCAACCTGATAAACTACCTCATCACCCAAATCGCATGCGGCGAGGTAATCCAGAACGAATGTAAGATTATTGACATAATTTGTCATCTCTCCGCATTTTTCAATTCCGTCAGGATATTGATAAAGTCCCCACGCAATCATTGTGGCAGAATATGCCATTGGAAGATTGAATTTTACATGGTCTCCGGCATCATACCATCCTCCGGTAATGTAGTCATCCATTGTTGAATCGTCACGCCATTCAACTCTGTTCCAGTCTGGTAAAGGACCGGCTTGCTGACACTCATAAAAATAAAGTGACTTTTGAAGAGCTTCTGCATAGTCAGGGACTGATTCGGCAGACACAGACTGATAATTATCCGGACTGCTGACTGTCAGAACGGACGCTGCCAGCATTACTGAAGCAATTAATGTGCTTAATAATTTTTTCATTTGTTACCTCCTGTAAGAAATTTTATGTGGTCAGTTATAATTAAAATTTACTAATTTAATTATCCTACTTATTTTAAAGTTTGTCAAGTGCTTTTATGAATTTTTACCATAAAATCTATTTTTAAATTTATTTTTCCTTACTTTCCATTTAACACATAGTTTAAAAAGACAATGACAGCGGATGATATTATTGATACATGAATTGTCAAAATGAATAATTAAGCGTTTTCCCTTGACAAAACTGGTTTTTTACGATATACTGAAATTTATAGCGAAAAATATTTTTTTACGTATTTTTAACATAAATTTTATAACAATGATTTTGGGAGAGTCTGAATTTATGAAAAAAATTATTACTTACGGAACATTTGATCTTCTTCATTATGGACATATTAATCTTCTCCAGAGAGCAAAGGCATTGGGAGATTATCTTATAGTTGCACTGTCCACAGATGAATTTAACTGGAATTCCAAACAAAAGAAATGCTATTTTACCTATGAACAGAGAAAACGTCTGCTTGAGGCAGTAAGATATGTTGACCTGGTGATCCCGGAAGAAAACTGGGAACAGAAAATAAGTGATGTTAAGGAATTTAAGGTGGATACCTTTGTTATGGGGGATGACTGGACTGGTAAATTCGACTTTTTAAAGGATTACTGTGAAGTAGTGTATCTGCCGAGAACTCCGGAAATTTCTACTACTCAAATAAAGAATGACTTGAAATAAAGGAAATAGCCGTTAATTGTGCGGTATTGCCTGAAGTGGTGATCGTAATTTTTATTAAAAAACGGGGGAAGCTTAATGGCTTTGAAAAAAAATTTGAATAAAATACTGAACAAACTTAAAACACGAATATGGTTTAGTATATATTATGGCAAATATCTGAAAACCAATTTAAAAAATAATCTGGTTTTTATTGAGTCCAGAAACGGAACTGATCTTGCCGGAAACATTCTTTATATTACAAAGGAACTTTATGAAAATCCTGATTACAGTCATTTGAAGCTTTGTATATCTGCAAAGCCTTTTAAAACAGATGATGTAAAGGCAATGCTCAGACAATATGGAATTAAAAAAATAAAGTTTGTGAGAGCTGAATCGCTTAAATATTATAAGTATCTTACAAGAGCAAAATATCTGGTAAATGACACCTCATTTCCAAGAAGATTTATTAAAAAAGACGGACAGATTATTTTAAATACCTGGCATGGCACTCCTTTGAAAAATATGGGTCGTGATGTTGAAAATGAAGTATATAATATGGGAAACGTTATGAGAAACCTGGTTTTCAGTGATTTTCTGGTGTTTCCCAATGAGTATATGAAAGAAAAAATGGTAAGCGCATATATGCTGAAAAACTTATCAAAGGCTACTATTTTAAATGAAGGGTATCCGAGAAATTCTGTATTTTTCAATACTAAGAGAAGAAAGGAACTGCGTCAGGAATTCGGTATTGACGGTAAGCAGATTATAGTTTATATGCCTACATGGAGAGGTAAGGTAAACAGTTTCGATACGGAGCGTGTTATTCATGAGACTACACGTTTCCTTGAGGACATGGACAGCCGTCTTTCTGACAGCCAGCTTATGTATGTAAAATATCATCCTCTTATGAAGCTTAAGTTTGAAGATGATGAATATAAGCATATACTATCTTTCCCTACAGGTTATGAATACTATGAAATCCTGAATATGGCAGATACTCTTATAACGGATTATTCAAGTGTATTTTATGATTTCGCTAATTCACGCCAGAAAATAATACTTTATACCTATGATAAGGAAGAGTATTTCCGTGACAGGGGAGTTTATGTTTCTCTTGATGAGTTCCCGTTCCCTCAGACTACAAATGTGGACGAACTTATTGAAGCAATCAATGCTCCGAAGGATTACGATGATACGGAGTTTATTAAAAAATACTGTACTTATGATAATCCTGACGCTGTAAAGAAAATTTGTCAGAGAGTATTTCTTGATAAGCCTGTTACTAATGAAGAAAAGCTTATTCCTAACGGTAAAAAGAATATACTGATATATGCCGGAGATCTTAATAAAAATGGTATTACAACTGCATTGATTTCCGTTCTGGAGAATATTGATCTGAACAGATATAATTATTATATATCTTTCCGTGAAAGAAACCTCAGGGCTGATCCGACGAGAACAACAATACTTCCAAAAGAAGTCGGCGTTATTCCTATAAGCTCGGAAATGTTTTTTGATTTTAAATCTGCTTTTGCATATAACAAATTCACTAAGCATGGAAAGGAGACCGGAAAAATCAAAAAAGTTCTGGCTCAGGCGTATGCACGGGAAATCAGACGCCATTTCTATGGAATAAAATTTGATCATGTTATTCATTATAATGGATATGAAAATAATATTCAGGGAATGCTTACACAGTTTGACGCACGAAAAACAATATTTGTACACAACGATATGGTTCAGGAAATTGAAACCAAGCATAATCAGAATTTTTATCTGCTGAAATGGGCTTATAATGTCTGTGACAATGTTGTTGCTGTTTCTGAGGATATCGTAGAGTCAACATATCAGATAAGCGGCAGACGTGACAATATCAGAATCATAAGTAATTTCCACAATCATGATTCAGTAGTTATAAAGGGAGATATGCCTCTTGAATTTCAGAAGGAGACAGAAATCTTTTGCCCTAATCCTGACGGCATAAATCATTTGCTCAATTCGCCGGGAATGAAATTTATTACAATAGGAAGGTTTTCACCTGAAAAAGGTCATTTCAGACTTATTGACGCTTTTGAAGCTTTTCATAAGAATTATCCTGAGGCAAAACTTATTATCATCGGCGGACTGGGAAAGCTTTACGGCAAAACTGTTCAGAAAGTAAGAAAGACTGACTGTTGGGAAAATATTGCTCTTATTAAATCAATGAAAAATCCTATGCCTATTTTGAAAAGGTGCGATTTGTTCATACTTTCATCAATTTATGAGGGTCTGGGACTTGTTATGCTTGAAGCGGATTCTTTAGGCGTTCCGGTTTTTTCAACAGATGTTCACGGACCAAGTAAATTCCTTAAAGAAAACGGAGGATATCTTGTTGAGGACAGTACTGAGGGCATTTTACAGGGAATGTATGACTTTGCAGACGGCAAAATAAAGCCCATGAATATTGATTATATTTCCAGAAATGCAACAATAAGAGAACAGCTTGAGGAAATACTATAAAACGAAAAGCGGACTTTTACAGTCCGCTTTTTTGATTATACTTTATATTTTTCAGATTGTTCTTTTATCAGTTCTGCATCTTCAAAATAATTTATTTTCATTGCATTTTTTACACTCTTAAGTGTTTCAGCAGCCTTTTCTCTTGCCCTGACACTTCCTTTTTGAAGAATTTCATAAATATAAGGAATATCCTTTTCAAGCTCTTTGCGTCTTGCTCTGATAGGTTCAAGTTCTTCTTCAATAACCTTATTCAGGAATTTCTTTACCTTTACATCGCCCAGACCTCCTCTTTGATAATGCGCTTTCAGTTCATCAAGATTTGCATAATCAGGAAGATACTTTTCAAAATGATCCGGACGGCAGAATGCGTCAAGATATGTAAACACAGTATTCCCCTCGATTTTTCCCGGATCGCTTACCTGAATATGATCCGGGTCTGTATACATACTCATGATTTTTTTCTTTATGACTTCAGGTTCATCAGAAAGATAAATGCAGTTTCCTAAGGATTTGCTCATTTTAGCTTTTCCGTCTGTACCAGGAAGTCTTAAACACGCCTGATTTGACGGCAGAAGAATCTCAGGGTCAACCAGAGTTTCACCGTATACGCTGTTGAATTTATGTACAATTTCCTTTGTCTGTTCCAGCATAGGAAGCTGGTCTTCTCCTACAGGAACAGTTGTAGCCTGGAATGCTGTAATATCAGATGCCTGACTTATGGGATAGGTAAAAAATCCTACAGGAATGCTTGCTTCAAAATTACGCATTTTTATTTCATTCTTTACGGTAGGATTTCTCTGGAGTCTTGAAACTGTTACAAGATTCATGTAGTAACATGTCAGCTCACAAAGCTCAGGTATCTGAGACTGAATAAACAATGTTGATTTTGCAGGGTCAAGTCCGCATGACATATAGTCAAGAGCAACTTCAATAATATTCTGGCGAACCTTTTCAGGATTATCAGCATTATCTGTAAGTGCCTGAGCGTCAGCGATCATAATATAAATTTCATCATATTCTCCGGAATTCTGAAGTTCGACTCTTCTCTTAAGAGATCCTACATAATGACCTAAATGCAGCTTTCCGGTTGGTCTGTCACCGGTTAAAATAATTTTTTTCACGTTTAAATCCTCCGATTTGTTGTTAAAAACAACATAATTACACTATTAAAGTATACTCCAATACGGAAATTTTGTCAATATTTTTTGAATATTAAATCAGCTGCAGATTTCAATTGCAGCTCCGGCTGTCATTTGTGCATTGAGTATCATTTCTTCCAAAACTGTAAATTCATCAGCACAATGAATATTGTATTCTTTTCCTGGAAACTCTGCACCGAATGCTACACCTCCGGGAGTATTATGAACGTAAGTGCCTCCGCCGATTGCAATGCATTTTCCTTTTTCTCCTGTCATGTTTTCATAAACGCTTAAAAGGGACTGTATAAATTCGCTGTTTTCATCAACATAGTGGGGTTCAGAAGCGAGAATGCATTCATACTCAAAACCTATTTTTTCAAGAGTTTCATTTAATTTTTCATTGATCTGAGCTGATGTAAAACTTACCGGGAAACGCACGTCAAAGATTCCCTCAAGAAACTCTCCATCATATTCCATAACGCTTAAAACAAGTGTCAGCGCACCGGATTTTTCATCACTGCATTTTACTCCTGCATGTTTTCCGTTGGTTTCATCCGGAGGGAATATTTCTGAAAGATTTTTGAAAATTTTTGCTGATTCATCTCCGGGTACATTTCCCAGCAGCTGAATAAGTGAGGTCAGGGCGTTTTTTCCGCCTTCCGGAGTTGATGCGTGAGCAGATATGCCTGAAGAATTTATTTTAATTTCATTTTCAGAAATTACTGTTTTAAAATTACTGTCAATTCTTAATTTTTCACTGCATTCATGGGATAATACGGCATAAGCCTTTGATGGGACAGCATTTATTGTATCTCCGCCATGAATTTTCTTGATATATTTTCCGGATATTTTTTTAGTAAATTTTCCTCGTATCATACCCTTTTCTATATTAATTATCGGGTACTGTCCATCGGGAGTAAAAAGTTTTTCCGGAAGTTTTTCTTTTGTCTGATAATATTCAAGGTCATCCGAACCGTTTTCTTCATTACAGCCTACTATCAGTCTTATATTTTTTTTCAGAGGTACAAGCTCCTTAGCAGCTTTCAGTCCATAGAGTGCAGATACAGCAGGACCTTTGTCATCGGTAGTACCTCTTCCGTACAAAACTCCGTTTTTCCTTGTAAGCTCAAAGGGAGGATATGTCCAGCCTGTTCCGGGATCTACTACATCAAGATGGCAAAGTATACCAAGCTCAGGCATACCTGTTCCTGTTTCAATTACTCCGGCGTAATTATCAATATTTCTGACATTAAAACCCATTTCCTTGGCTTTTTCCAGAAATACTTCAAGAACCTTTGCAGAATTTTTTCCGTAAGGCATATTTTTTTCCGGTTTATCCATAACGCTTGGTATTTTCACAAGTTCTTCCAGAAACAACTCCATGTCATTGGAATATTCTGTACATTTTGCAAGTATTTCATTTGTCAGATGTTTACTAAGTGCCATTTTGATTCTCCGTTTCTAAAAAGATTTGACGGACGCCAGCTTTCAGACGTCCGTCATACTAATAGTTTGTTTTTACAGGCATATGAACACGGCTTTTCGTAAAACCTGAACACATTTCCTGTAAGAACAGTTTTTAATTTTCTTCTTCATCGGTATTGTTCAGACCATAAGCAAGAGTCATAAGACTGTCTGTCAGGTGAACGTTTTCCACAATGATTTTTTTACCGCTGTCAACGGCAAAGTCATAGTGACTGAAATTCCAGAATCCTTTTATACCGAGTTCAATAAGCTTGGGTGCAATTTCCTTTGCCGCATCTTTTGGAATGCACAAAACTGCACATACCGGGTGATTACTGCGGCAAAAGCTTTCAATTGTATTCATATTTGAAATTTTCAGATTTGAAATTATTTTACCGCATTTTTCAGGATTGCTGTCAAAAATGCCAATAAGCCTGAAGCCCCGCTTGTTAAAATCAATATGAGAAGCTATTGCCTTTCCGAGATTTCCGGCGCCTATAAGAATAGTTTTATTTCCGGCGTCAATTCCGAGAATTCTGGAAATTACTGAATGAAGTTCCTTCACATTATATCCGTATCCCTGCTGACCGAAACCTCCGAAACAGTTAAGATCCTGTCTTATCTGGGACGCTGTTAATCCCATCATTTCGGAAAGTTCTCTGCTTGATATACGAACAATCCCCTGCCGTTCAAGTTCCCCCAAAAACCTGTAATATCTGGGCAGGCGTTTAATTACCGGTGATGAAACTAAGGATTTTGACATATTATATCTCCGTTACCGCACTGCGTTCCCATATATTTATATATTATGATATGCAAAAAATGCACTGCGGATTCCGCTTTTAAAGGCTGCGGAAAGCCTGAATGATCATGCCATAAGTTTAGAAAGTCTGTTGTTTATTTCTTCAAGGAATTCCTTGGAGTTGACTTTTCTCTTGTTTTCAAGGCTTGAAAGCAGATAAAGATCACCTGTCATAACACCGTCTTCAATTGTCTGGATCGTAGCCTTTTCAAGTTTGTCAGCAAAGTCTGAAAGCTCTTTGTTTCCATCAAGCTCTCCTCTTTTTCTCAGCGCACCGCTCCATGCAAATATTGTAGCTACTGAGTTTGTGGAAGTTTCTTCTCCTTTTAAGTATTTGTAATAATGTCTCTGGACTGTTCCGTGAGCAGCTTCATATTCATAGATACCGTCCGGAGAAACTAAAACTGAGGTCATCATTGCAAGGCTTCCGAAAGCAGTGGAAACCATGTCAGACATTACATCGCCGTCATAGTTTTTACATGCCCAGATATATCCGCCGTTTGAACGGACAACTCTTGCAACGGCGTCGTCAATAAGAGTATAGAAATATTCAATTCCTGCTGCCTCAAATTTTTCCTTGTATTCCTTATCAAAGATTTCCTGGAAGATATCCTTGAATCTGTGGTCATATTTTTTGGAAATAGTATCCTTTGTGGCAAACCAGATATCCTGTTTCTGATCCAGAGCATAATTAAAGCATGCTTTTGCAAAGCCTTCAATACTCTTGTCAATATTGTGAAGACCCTGAATAATTCCGTCCCCTTCAAATTCATGAATAAGCTGTCTTGTTTCGTTTCCGTTTTTATCTGTAAAAACAAGCTCTGCCTTTCCGCCGCCCTTGACCTGCATTTCTGTGTTTTTGTAAACGTCGCCGTATGCATGACGGGCAATTGTAATAGGCTTTGTCCATGTAGGGATATAAGGTGTAATACCCTTTACGAGGATAGGAGTTCTGAAAACAGTACCGTCGAGAATTGCTCTGATTGTACCGTTAGGCGACTTCCACATTTCTGTAAGATTATATTCCGGCATTCTTGCAGCATTCGGAGTAATTGTAGCGCATTTTACTGCTACACCGTATTTTTTTGTAGCCTCAGCACTGTCAAATGTAACCTGATCCTTTGTCTTTTCACGGTTTTCAAGACCCAGATCATAGTATTCAGTATTAAGGTCAACATAAGGTTCGAGAAGAATTTCCTTGATCCACTTCCAGAGGATTCTTGTCATTTCATCTCCGTCCATTTCAACCAGCGGTGTTTTCATCTGAATTTTTGCCATTGTTTTTTCCTCCCTTTAATTTAAAAATCTTCAATTTTATGTCCATTAGCTCTTGCTATGGATGGTATTTTTTCATATACATCAGCGGTAACTATAATCAGTTCATAGTTGTTGCTGTCAATATCAATTGTGCATACAAATGATTTTACTATAAAACTTTAAGTTTTATAAAAAGCTTCTTTATAAAATAACATATTTAATCACAGCCAGCAACAGAAGATGTGCCGGATAGAAATAATAGAAAAACCACTTATAAGTCTTTCCGCCCCGTCTGACACCGTTATATTTCAGCAGAAATGGTACTGCAAGGAATGTTCCCAGCTTAAATAAATCGGTATACCATTGCCCTGAAGCAGCGCACATAATAATATCCAGTATAATATAAAATGCACTTGCAGCGCAGAAATATTTGATTTTTTCAATACGGTTATAATTGCTGCCGAAAATTAAAATATATACAACTGCAATTCCACCCCAGTCGCCAATCATAGATGCCAGACATATCAGCAGAATTATCATATTCTTAACAGCAGTTTCATATTTCGGACTGTCCCTGATAATCAGGGCGACAAGACCCAGAAACAGCGGAAACATTATGCTTGTCTGATTTATAATTTCGAGCTTTCCTGTTTGAAAGAAAGTATAAGGTAAATGAGAAATCAGAGCAAATATTCCAAGTCTCTGAGCATATTTTTTTACGTTACGGGTTTTGTAATAACCCTCTGCCACCATAAAACACATTATCGGTGCGGTAAGCCGCCCGATAACATGCATAGTCTGTCCGGCAATACTGGAAAACGGTACAAATGCCCATGCAGCATGGTCGATTACCATTGCAATTACTGCTATAAGCTTTAAAAGGTCTGATGTCAGTCCTTTTTTTCTTTTCTGATGAATGGTAACTTTTCTCAATGGTCTGTCCGGACGGTTAGATATATCAATTGCCATTTTTTACTCCACCGTGAAAATAATTATAAACGCAGCAATTACAGCAGGGATAAGAGAAATAATATTAATTGTTTTCTGTTTCATATTCGGACAGAATTTCTGCAAAAGCAGATTAAGAACAAAATATAATACTATACAAACCACGAGGGCGATAAGCTCGCTTTTGGATTCAATACGTATACTGCGTATTCTGGCAGGATAAATATTCAGCCAATTCATTATTTCATTGACTCCCTTGTATAATCCAGAAGACCGCCTGCGAGAATAATATCCTTTGTACGTCCGCTAAGCTCGCACAGTACAGGAATTTCTTTGCCTGTTGTCTTGTTTAAAACTGTAAGCTCAGACTTTCCGGCTTCAATTTCTGCTCTTACATTGTCAAGTACCAGTTCATCACCCTGTGAAACAGCGTCATAGTCAGCCTCATTAACAAATGTAAGCGGCAGGATACCGGCATTAATTAAGTTTGCTCTGTGAATTCTTGCAAATGATTTTACAAGAACAGCCTTGATTCCCAGATACAGAGGAGCTAGTGCGGCATGTTCTCTTGAAGAACCCTGACCGTAGTTTGAACCGCCTACGATAATGCTCTTGCCCATTTCCTTTGCTCTGGACGGGAATTTCTCGTCGCATATTGTAAAGCAGTGCTGTGAAATAGCCGGAATATTTGAACGCAGCGGAAGAATTTTAGCTCCGGCTGGCATAATATGGTCTGTTGTAATATTGTCGCCGACTTTCAGTGAAACTCCTGCATCAATTGAAGCATCAAGAGGAGATGTTTCAGGGAATGGCTTGATGTTTGGTCCTCTTAAGATTTCAACGCTGTCCATGTCAGCTTCAGCCACTGGCGGAACTACCATGTTGTCATTGATTTTGAATACCTCAGGCAGCTTAAATTCAGGCATATCGCCAAGCTCTCTCGGGTCTGTGAATACGCCGGCAATTGCGGAAGCTGCTGCAACCTCAGGAGAAACAAGATAAATCTGACCGTCCTTTGTACCGGAGCGTCCCTCAAAGTTTCTGTTAAAGGTTCTCAGGGAAATACCCTTTGAGTTAGGAGACTGACCCATGCCGATACATGGTCCGCATGCACTTTCAAGAATTCTCGCACCTGCGTCAATCATAATAGACAAAGCACCGTTTTCAGCAAGCATATTCAGAACCTGTTTTGAACCCGGAGCAATTGCAAGAGAAACGTCCGGATGAACCGTTCTGCCCTTTAAGATGTGTGCAACCTTAAGCATGTCCATAAGAGAGGAGTTTGTGCATGAACCGATACAGACCTGATCAATCTTGATCTTGCCGATTTCCTTTACTGATTTTACATTGTCAGGAGAATGAGGACAAGCAGCAAGAGGTTCAAGTTCACTTAAATTAATTGTCAGTTCTTCATCGTATTCAGCATCAGGGTCAGCTGAAAGCTCTGTCCATACTTCTTCTCTCTGCTGTGCCTTCAAAAATTCTCTTGTAATCTCATCAGATGGGAAGATAGATGTTGTAGCACCCAGTTCTGCACCCATATTTGTAATAGTAGCTCTTTCAGGAACAGAGAGTGTCTTAACACCTTCGCCGCAGTATTCTATAACCTTACCGACGCCGCCCTTTACTGAAAGGCGTCTTAATACTTCAAGAATAACGTCCTTTGCAGCAACCCATGGAGAAAGCTTGCCTGTAAGCTCAACCTTTACAACCTTCGGGCATGTAATGTAATATGCGCCGCCGCCCATTGCTACAGCAACATCAAGACCGCCTGCACCGATTGCAATCATACCGATACCGCCTCCGGTAGGAGTATGGCTGTCTGAGCCGATAAGAGTTTTTCCCGGAATGCCGAAACGTTCCAGATGAACCTGATGGCAGATACCGTTGCCCGGACGTGAGAAATAAATACCATGTTTCTTAGCAACACTGCCTATAAAACGGTGGTCATCGGCATTTTCAAAGCCGTTCTGGAGTGTATTATGGTCTATGTACGCAACACTTCTTTCAGTTTTAACTCTGGGAACGCCCATAGCCTCAAATTCAAGATAAGCCATTGTACCGGTAGCGTCCTGTGTCAGGGTCTGGTCGATTTTAATTCCTATTTCCTTTCCCTTTATCATTTCACCGTCAACAAGGTGAGCCTTCAATATTTTTTCAGTTAATGTTAAACCCATTGCAATCAGTCCTTTCAAGATTTTCACTTATATTTTACAACAAATACATAGGGTTTGTCAAGAAAATCACAATATCAGCATAAGTCAAAACGCAATTTATTTTAAAAAGAAAATTTTTACATTGGTTTAATCTTTTTAAAAAAAGGAAAAAGTATGAAAAACCTGTGAATTTTAAATTTTACTATTGATTTAAACTTTTTTTGTGCTATAATGAGAAATGAAACAACTTTTGTTTCGACAGAATAAAACACTATCGGAAAGCTATAATAAAAATATGAAAAAAATTAATATAATAACTGGTCATTACGGAAGCGGAAAAACTACCGTTTCAGTAAATGCCGCATTGAAAGCGTCCCGTGAAGCTCAGAAGGTTTCTATTGTGGATCTGGATATCGTTAATCCTTATTTCAGAACATCTGACTTTTCGGATATTTTTAAAGAAAATAATATTGAACTTTATGCGCCTGTATATGCAGGAACAAATCTTGACATTCCGGCTGTAAATTTTGATATGGAAAGAATAGTTTCCGACAGCGGATGCGTTATTGTGGATGTCGGCGGAGATGATTCCGGAGCATATGCTCTGGGACAGTATGCTTCGCTTTTCAATTCCATGAGGGAACAGACTGACATGTTTTATGTTATAAACTGTTACCGTTATCTTACAAAAACTCCGGCAGAGGCTATAGAACTTATGTATGAAATTGAAAATGCCTCAAGAATGAAGCATACGGGAATTATCAATAATTCCTCACTTGGTGCGGAAACCTCCGCCGAAGATATAGAAAAATCCTGTAAGTTTGCGGAAGAAACCGCAAGAATCGCAAATCTCCCGTTAATTTATACAACATACAGAAAGGGTGTTGATATCAGTGTCAGTCCGGGAGAGGAGCTGGAGCTTTTTATTAAGCCTATATGGGAAATGTAAAAAAGGAGGAAGTCTTTTTATATGCTGAAAATGACGGTTCTTTCTGATAAGTGCAAGGGGTGCGGACTGTGTACCACTGCCTGCCCGAAGAAAATTGTAGTTATTCAGAAGGATAACAGAAATTCAAAGGGATATTTTACAGCACAGTGTATTGACCAGGATTCCTGTGTAAGCTGTGCAATGTGTGCTATGATATGTCCCGACTGTGCTATAGAAATAAGAAAATAGCAAATATATAATAAAGGAAGTTTTTCATTTGGAAAGAAATTTAATGAAGGGCAATGAAGCCCTTGCCGAAGCGGCAATAAGAGCCGGATGCAGATGCTATTTCGGTTATCCTATAACTCCCCAGACTGAGATCGCCGCTTACATGGCCAAGCGTATGCCTAAGGAAGGAAGGGTTTTCCTTCAGGCTGAATCGGAAATTGCAGCTATTAATATGGTTCTGGGTGCGGCATCTGCCGGAGTAAGAGCTATGACATCTTCTTCGTCACCGGGTATTAGTCTGAAATCTGAGGGAGTTTCTTATATAGGTGCATGCGATCTGCCATGCGTTATTGTAAATGTTCAGAGAGGCGGTCCGGGTCTGGGAGGTATTCAGCCTTCACAGTCTGATTACTGGCAGGCTACTAAGGCTTTGGGTCACGGAGACTATCAGCTTCTTGTTTATGCACCGTCTTCAGTTCAGGAAATGGTGGATCTTGTAACAAAGGCATTTGACAATGCTGATAAATATCGTATGCCGGCTATGATTCTGGCAGACGGTCTTTTAGGACAGATGATGGAGCCTGTTTCATTTCCGGAAATCAGAGACAACCATTCGGAAAAACCGTGGGCTACAAACGGTCACGGAAACAAGCGTCCGCACAACATTATAAATTCACTGTTTTTGCAGGCGGACGAGCTTGAACGACTGAATGTTGAAAGATTCAAAAAATATGATATTGTAAAGAAAGAGTGTCCGGAAGCGGAAACATACCTTACAGAGGATGCAGACATACTTGTTGCAGCATACGGTGCAACAGCAAGAATCGCCAAGGCGGCAGTCAACAGAGCAAGAAAGGAAGGAATCAGGGCAGGACTGGTAAGACCTGTGACCTTATGGCCTTTCCCGGATCAGATTATAAAGGATGCGGCAAAAAATGTACATAGCATTCTTGTAACGGAAATGAGTATGGGACAGATGGTGGACGATGTGAAGCTTGCAGTTGAATGCTCTGTGCCTGTACATTTTTACGGAAGAACCGGAGGAGTAATTCCGGCACCTGATGAAATACTTAATGAAATAAGAAAGCTTGGAGGTGTTTCCTGATGGAGGTAGTATTTGAAAAGCCGAAGTCGCTGCTTGACGTGCCTATGCATTACTGTCCCGGATGTACCCACGGAATAATACACAGACTTATATGTGAAGTAATTGACGAAATGGGAATAGAAGGGGATACTATCGGAGTATGTCCGGTAGGCTGTTCGGTTATGGCTTATGATTATTTTGCCTGTGACATTATTGAAGCCCCTCACGGACGTGCTCCTGCGGTTGCAACAGGCGTCAAGAGAGCTTTGCCTGACAAATATGTCTTTACTTATCAGGGTGACGGCGATCTTGCCGCTATCGGTACTGCTGAAACGGTACACAGTGCTACAAGAGGGGAAAATATTGTCGTTATTTTCGTAAACAATACAATTTACGGTATGACAGGCGGACAGATGGCTCCTACAACTATTCCGGGACAGGTTACCCAGACCACTCCTTACGGACGTGACCCTAAAACTGCCGGATATCCGGTTAAAATATGCGAGATGCTTTCCGCACTTGATGGCGTGGCTCTTGCACAGAGAGTATCTGTTGACAGCGTTCCTCATATAAGGGAAGCAAAAAAGGCTATCAGAAAAGCTTTTGATAATCAGAAAAATAATCGGGGATTTTCTATTGTTGAAGTTCTCTCAACGTGTCCTACCAACTGGGGACTTGATCCTGCTGAGTCAATGGAATGGCTTCGACAGGAGGTTATTCCTTATTTCCCTCTGGGAGTATACAAGGACATTACTGCAAAGGAGGACGGAAATGAATAAGGAAATTTTACTGGCAGGCTTCGGCGGTCAGGGGATTCTGTTTGCCGGAAAGGTCTTAGCTTACTGCGGTCTTATTGATAAAAAGGAACTGTCATGGCTTCCGTCATACGGTCCGGAAATGAGGGGCGGTACGGCAAACTGTTCTGTGTGTATTTCCGATGAGCCGATAGCTTCTCCTCTGGTATCTGATCCGGATATGATGATGGCTATGAATCAGCCTTCTTTTGAAAAATTTATAGGAAAAGTAAAAAGCGGCGGCAAGGCGTTTATTGACAGTACAATGGTAAATATTAAATGCAGCAGAAATGATATTGAGTGCTATTATATTCCTGCAACTCAGCTCGCTACAGAAAATCAGATCACTGGTACTGCAAATATTATTCTCATAGGCAAAATGATAAAGGAAAGCGGTTTGTTTTCTATGGAAACTATAAAGAAAGCTCTTGAAAAATGCATTTCGCCAAAAAGAATGAATCTTATGGGAGTTAATCTGAAAGCAATTGAAATCGGAATGAGTTTATAGATTCAGTTCAGCCATCCTTGAATATATGTTTTAAGGATGGCTGAAATTATTTTATGTGAGATGAAATATGAGCAAACGAAAAAGGAAATATAAAAGAAAAAAGGCTTTGAGTGCTAAAGAACAGGCACGCAGACGGATTCTTCGTGAAAAGCGTAAGGAGAGAAAGAAAAGGGAGAATCGGTTCTTCTGGGTACAGATATGGGGCGGAATCGGCTTGGTGGCTGTGGCTTTTGTGCTTTTGATTATTTTTTGCATTGTTTCTGCAAAAACGGATACAAACGCTGTTGGGGTCTATATAGTTGCGGCAGATATATTATTTATTTCTTTCAACGATAAAAGCGGAATAAGAAGCTTTGTATTCAGGCGTTATCCGGATAATTTTATCTTTGCTGAATATCTTAAAAGCTGTGACAAGAAAAGAGCTTTCCCCATGGAGATTGCGAATACAGTTGGCTGTTACTCCTCTGTATTGTCGCTTATCTGGCATAAGCTTTCAGCTTTCTGGACAGTTATCTGGATAATCTGTATTATTGTGGGATTTTATTATATAATAACTGATACAGACTTTAAATATACGTTTAATAAAACATCTGATTATATGGATTCATCATTATTCCTGATGTTTACTCCATTGTATATGGGTTTATTTCATCTTGAGAATATTGATTTTAACAAAAAAATTGCCGTATTTACTATTGCTATATGTGCTGTCATTACAGGTTTATTTTTGCTTTTTTCTTCGTCATACAATGAGAAAACTTCGTTGATTTTTGACACCATGCTATTTTCTGCTCTATGCGGAGCTGCTGTTTTTCTGAGTGTAAATCAGAATATGGATTTTTCACAGCCACAGGTACATACAACAGAAATTGCTGACAAAAATTATGTATCGGGTAAATATTCCTCTTATGGTATCAGTTTTACAGACTGGAATGATTCTCAGGCTATGATTAACATTCATATCGACAGTGTAAGTTATAATCAATTGGAAATCGGGGATAGTGTTGTGATAGAAGAATATAAGGGAGCATTGGGAATGAAGTATTATAAATTTATCGGTAAAGCTGAATCGGATTTTTAGCATAAAAAGTTAAAATCAATTATCTTAAGAGAAAGCCTCTATTACAATGCGTTCTTGATACATTGAATTTATATTTTACTTACTGTCTGTAAGAACCCTTTTGATTTGGGTTCTTTTTTTCTTTACAC
>NZ_JBJFHN010000113.1:0-1670 GCF_051893655.1 Porcipelethomonas sp.
CTCCAAATTTCTTTGTGGGTATTATTGCCATTTACACGGTTCCGTATTCAGACTCGAAAGACATTCTTTCCGGGCTTTATATTACATTAATATCATTTATTTAATTATTGAAACACCTGTCATTTCCTTAGGCTGTTCAAGTCCCATAACCTTAAGCATAGTTGGTGCAATATCTGCTAAAACTCCACCTTCACGCAACTCGCAGTCCTGTCCGACAACGATAAACGGAACAGGATTTGTTGTATGAGCAGTAAATGGTGAACCATCATCTTCATACATCTTATCAGCATTACCGTGGTCAGCTGTAATAAATGCCACACCGCCCTTAGAAAGAACTGCATCAACTGTTCTGCCAACGCATTCATCAACTGCTTCTACAGCTGCCTTTGCAGCATCAAACACACCAGTATGACCTACCATATCGCAGTTTGCATAGTTTAAAATAATAGCATCATACTTATCACTGTTAATTGCATTCACAACAGCGTCTGTGACTTCATAAGCACTCATTTCCGGCTTCATATCAAAGGTTTCAACATCCGGAGACTTAATAAGAATTCTGTCTTCGCCTTCAAATGTTTTTTCTTCACCGCCGTTAAAGAAAAATGTTACATGAGCATATTTCTGTGTTTCAGCAATTCTCAGCTGAGTCTTACCCATTTTGCTTACATATTCTCCAAATGTCATTTCCAAAGCTTCCGGAGGATATGCAACAGAAACATTTGGCATTGTAGCGTCATACTGAGCCATGCAGACAAAATTCAATGGGAAAAAGCCGTTCTTACGTTCAAATCCGCTGAATCCTTCTTCAACAAATGCTCTGGTGATCTGTCTTGCACGGTCAGGACGGAAATTAAAGAAAATAACGCTGTCATCAGCTTTAATCATTCCCTCTTTGTTGCAAACTGTAGGAAGCATAAATTCGTCTGTAACGCCGTTGGCATAAGAATCCTTTATAGCCTGTACAGGGCAGGTTCCTTCGACTCCTTCACCAAGTACCATTGCATTATAAGCCTTTTCAACTCTGTCCCATGCGTTATCTCTGTCCATAGCATAGAAACGTCCCATAACAGTAGCAACAGTGCCTGCGCCGATTTCCTTCATCTTGTCGCATGCTTCCTGCATATATTCAGCAGCAGATGACGGCGGAACATCACGTCCGTCAAGAAATGCATGAACGTAAACCTTTTCAATACCATTTTTCTTTGCCATTTCAAGAAGACCATAAAGGTGTTCAATATGGCTGTGGACACCGCCTGGAGAAAGAAGTCCCATTAAATGCAGTGCAGAATTTTTTTCCTTGCAGTTTTTCATTGCATTTTTAAGCGGAACGTTTTCAAAAAAGCTGCCGTCCTCAATAGCCTTTGAAATTTTTACCAGCATCTGATAAACAATTCTTCCGGCACCGATATTAGTATGACCTACTTCAGAGTTACCCATCTGACCATCCGGCAGACCAACATCAAGCCCGCTGGCACCAATAAGGGTATGCGGTCCTTTCATATATTTATCAAGATTAGGTTTCTTTGCAGCGGCAATTGCATTGCCGTAATCGCTTGAATTATAACCGAAACCATCCATTATGATTAAAGCAACAGGTTTTTTACTCATATGGTAATACTCCATTCAATAATATTTATAAAGAGAGAATCGGTATTTCTACCGACTCA
>NZ_JBJFHN010000114.1:0-7751 GCF_051893655.1 Porcipelethomonas sp.
TGAAATAGATGAAATTCTGAATAAATACGCTGACTGAATATGTTTTCGGATATTTCTTTTCATATTCTTGATATACTGCAGAATTCTCTCCGTGCAAACGCATCAGAAATAATAATTACTATAGAAAATAAATCCGGTAAAAACGAAATGTCTGTTTCAGTTGAAGACAATGGAAACGGCATGACGGATGAACAGCTGAGAAAATGCTGTGATCCTTTTTTTACTACCAAAAATAATCAGTGTACTGGTCTTGGAATATCATTTTTTAAATATGCAGCTGAAATAACCGGAGGAAAATTCAGCATTGAATCAGTATTGTCTGTGGGTACTGTAATTAAAGCAGTTTTTTTAACTGACAGTATAAATTGTATCCCCGTCGGCGATATTTTTTCAACGGTTTATTCTGTATTGATTTCCAGTCCGGAAACCAGAATTATTCTGCATTTAAAAGCAAAAAACGTAAATTTTACATACGATTCAGTAAATCTTACGTCATATTTCAGAAATACCGGAAAAATAAATTACCAGTTGATATCTGCTGAAAAACAGAAACTGAAAAGAAATATAGAAAAAATTGAAAATGAATTCGTCAATTATAATATAATTTAGGTTTAAGGAGTAAAAAATGACAATTGAGGAATTAAATGCTATAAAAGCAAAAATGAAAGCGCAGGTAACCCTCAGAGCCGAAGATCCTGACAATACAAAAGTTATTGTTGCAATGGGAACCTGCGGAATTGCTGCCGGAGCAAGAGATGTCCTGACTGCATTTGCAGATGGTATCGCTGAAAAAGGCATTGAAAATGTAATGGTATCACAGACTGGCTGCATAGGAAACTGTCAGCTGGAGCCTATTGTTGAAATTTACGAAAAAGGCAAAGATAAAGTTACATATGTAAACATGAACGCTGACAAGGCAAAGGAAGTAATTGAAAAGCATCTTGTCGGCGGTCAGGTTGTGTCCGAATATACAATCTGATTAATTTCAATACTGCGAAAAAATTGCTGTCATGGTTTATGACAAGCTGAAAGGAATAAAATTATGTATCGTTCACACGTTTTAATATGCGGTGGTACAGGCTGTACTTCCTCCGGCAGTGCTGCAATTGAAAAGGCACTCATTACGGAAATTGAAAAAAACGGACTTAAAGACGAAGTACAGGTTGTCAAAACCGGTTGTTTTGGCCTCTGTGCTTTAGGTCCGATTATGATAGTTTACCCTGAAGGAACATTCTATTCAATGGTTAAGGCTGAAGATATTCCTGAAATCGTTGAGGAACATCTCCTTAAGGGACGTATTGTTACAAGACTCGTTTATCAGGAAACTGTTACAGATTCCGGTATAAAGTCATTGCAGGATACTGCATTCTATAAAAAGCAGCACCGTGTTGCTCTGAGAAACTGCGGTGTTATAAATCCGGAAAATATCGATGAATACATAGGGGAAAACGGCTATCAGGCACTGGCTAAGGTTCTGACTGAAATGACTCCTGAAGAGGTTATTCAGACTATTCTCGACAGCGGTCTCAGAGGAAGAGGCGGCGGCGGATTCCCTACAGGAAAAAAATGGGAACTCGCAAGAAACATAGTAAAGGATGCCGATCAGAAATATGTATGCTGCAACGCCGATGAAGGTGACCCGGGAGCATTTATGGATCGTTCCGTACTTGAGGGCGACCCGCATGTTGTACTGGAAGCTATGGCAATTGCAGGCTATGCTATCGGTGCGTCACAGGGTTATATTTATGTTCGTGCAGAATACCCAATCGCCGTTCAGAGACTTGAAATTGCAATTAAACAGGCTCGTGAATACGGTCTGCTGGGCAAAAATATATTCGGTACAGACTTCTCATTCGATATCGGTCTGAGACTTGGTGCCGGTGCGTTCGTATGCGGCGAGGAAACCGCTCTTATGACCTCTATTGAAGGCAACAGAGGTGAACCTCGTCCACGTCCTCCGTTCCCTGCTGAAAAAGGTCTGTTCCAGAAACCAACAATCTTAAACAATGTTGAAACATATGCTAACATTCCTCAGATTATTTTAAACGGTGCTGACTGGTTTGCTTCAATGGGTACTGAAAAGTCAAAAGGTACAAAGGTATTTGCCCTCGGCGGAAAAATTCACAATACTGGTCTCGTTGAAGTTCCTATGGGTACAACTCTCAGAACAGTTATCGAAGAAATCGGCGGCGGTATTCCAAACGGCAAAAAATTCAAGGCTGCTCAGACAGGCGGTCCTTCCGGCGGATGCATTCCTGCTGAACATATGGATATTCCGATTGACTATGATAACCTTATCAGTATAGGTTCTATGATGGGTTCAGGCGGTCTTATCGTAATGGACGAAGACAACTGTATGGTTGACATCGCTAAATTCTTCCTGGAATTTACTGTTGATGAATCCTGCGGAAAATGTACACCTTGCCGTATCGGTACAAAGCGTATGTACGAAATCCTGGATAAAATTACAAGAGGTCAGGGCACTCTGGAGGATATTGACAAGCTTGAAGAACTTTGCTACTACATCAAGCAAAACTCTCTCTGCGGTCTCGGTCAGACAGCTCCAAACCCTGTATTATCAACACTCCGTTATTTCAGAGATGAATATATTGCCCATGTTGTTGACAAAAAATGTCCTGCCGGTGTCTGCAAGCATCTGTTAAGCTTTGAAATTGACCCTGAAAAGTGCAAGGGCTGTACATTGTGTTCAAGAGTATGTCCTGCCGGTGCTATCAGCGGTACTGTTAAATCACCGCATGTTATTGACAAGAACAAATGTCTGAAGTGCGGCGCTTGTATGGAAAAATGTAAGTTCGGCGCAATCAGCAAGAAATAGTGGAGGAACTGATAATGGAAAAAATAAATCTTAAAATAAATGGTATGGCAGTTTCCGTACCTAAGGGTACAACAATTCTTGAAGCTGCCCGCATGGCTAATATTGATATTCCTACACTCTGCTATTTAAAGGATATCAATGAAATCGGTGCATGCCGAATCTGCGTTGTTGAAGCAAATGAAGGAAGAGGTTTCAGAATCGTTGCATCATGCGTTTATCCGGTAAGCGAAGGTATGGAGGTTCTTACTAACTCTCCTAAGGTAATCGAATCAAGAAAGAAAACTCTTCAGCTTATTCTGTCAAATCATGACAGAAAATGTCTGTCATGCGTTAGAAGTCATAACTGTGAGCTTCAGAAGCTTGCAAGAGATATGGGTGTTGATGACGAAAGTATTTATGACGGCGAAAAGAATGTATATGAAATAGATAATTCCGCAGCTCATATGTATCGTGACAACAATAAATGTATTCTTTGCAGAAGATGTTCTGCTGTCTGCGAAAAGGTTCAGGGTATAGGCGTAATAGGTGCTAATGAACGTGGATTCAGAACAGTTATTCAGAGTGCATTTGATATGGGTCTTGGTGAAACAAGCTGTGTATCATGCGGTCAGTGTATAGCTGTCTGTCCTGTTGGTGCTATTTCTGAAAAGGATAACACAAAGGAAGTATTTGCAGCAATTGCTGATCCTACAAAACATGTTGTTGTTCAGGCTGCTCCGGCAGTAAGAGCTGCTCTCGGAGAAGCTTTCGGACTTCCTGTCGGTACAGATGTAGAAGGAAAAATGGCTGCCGCTCTGAGACGCCTCGGATTCGATAAGGTATTTGACACAAACTTCTCCGCTGACCTTACAATCATGGAAGAAGCACATGAATTTCTTGACAGAGTTAAAAACGGCGGAAAGCTTCCGCTTATAACATCCTGCTCACCTGGCTGGGTAAAATACTGTGAACACTACTTCCCTGACATGACAGAAAATCTTTCAAGCTGTAAATCTCCTCAGCAGATGTTCGGTGCAATAGTAAAATCCTATTACGCTGAGAAGGAAGGCATTGATCCTAAGGATATCGTTTCTGTCAGCATTATGCCATGTACAGCAAAGAAATTTGAAATCGGTCGTGACGATGAAGACGGTGCAGGTTATCCTGATGTTGATATAGCTATTACTACAAGAGAACTTGCAAGAATGATAGAACGTGCAGGCATCCAGTTCATGGCTCTTCCTGATGAAAAATTTGACGATCCGCTGGGCGTTTCAACAGGTGCAGGTGTAATATTCGGTGCAACAGGCGGTGTTATGGAAGCTGCATTAAGAACAGCTGTTGAAGAATTGACAGGACAGGAACTGCCGTCTGTAGATTTTACTGAGATTCGTGGTACAGAGGGAATCAAGGAAGCAACATATGACGTTGCTGGAATGAAGGTAAAGGTTGCAGTTGCAAGCGGTCTTGGAAACGCAAGAACTCTGCTTAACAAGGTTAAAAACGGTGAAGCTGATTATCAGTTTATCGAAATTATGGGATGTCCTGGCGGATGTGTAAACGGCGGCGGACAGCCTCAGCAGCCTGCAAGCGTCAGAAACTTCACCGATATCCGTGCTTTAAGAGCAAAAGTTCTTTATGATCTTGACGAAAGCAGACCTATCAGAAAATCTCATGAAAATCCTGTTATTAAGGAGCTTTATGATAATTATCTTGGCGAACCAGGCAGTCATAAAGCACATGAACTTCTCCATACTACATATGTAAAGAGAAAAGTTAACGAATATTAATTAAATTACATATTCAATATTCATCGATTAACAAAAAATTCAGCAGCCGAAACATAAATAGGACATTTGTCGTAAATAGGACAGGTATTTCTATAAAATGACTGATAACCGCATTCCATAGAATCTTTTTTATAAGTATTAATATCAAATAAACAATATTTAATTTCTATAAAATACTGTGTATTCTGTACCGGACAATGGTCAAAACATGTTTTTATTATATACAATTTTAATTTCTCCTATCGTATAAATTATAATTTAATTATATCAATAATGTAAATTTATGTCAATATTAATACAAAAAAATCCCCGGAGTTTAACCTCCGGGGATTTCATGATTATGACCTTTGCAAAAATACTTTATATCGTATATCTGCATTTTTTCTTATCACATTCAACGAATACGTTTATTTTAACGCATGTTTCATCATCATCATTTTTATCGGTGCTGTCACACTGAACCTTTGGTTCAGATTTAGAACATTTATCGCACTCAACATATATATTCAGTTCAACACAGTTTTCTTTCTTGCTCACTATTTTTCACCACCTTCACTATATCATATGATATAGCAGTAAGAATGGTTACAACTTGCTTTGTGCAAAAACGACTGTAATAAATTCATTAGCATTTTCTATATATAGATGAAGAAAGAAAACCTTGCCGAAATCTATTTGCTTATATTTGCGGTTGTCACCTTTGGTGACGAGCAAAATGACACTTTTAATAAATTACTGCTACAGCCAATTTGGTAAGGTTTAATTGGTGGAGCGATAAAATCATATTTAACATTTTTGAGGATAAAATTTTCTTATTGGCTCTTTACTTTTACATTGTAATGTGCTAAAATATAAATATTAAAAACGGATTTTTTCAGGAGGATTTTGCAGTGAACAATAAATTAAAGGATAAGGCAATGGACAACCTTTTTGACGCTGTTTTATGCCTTGAAACACGTGAAGAATGCTACAATTTTTTTGAGGATTTGTGTACTGTTCTGGAACTTAAATCACTTTCCCAAAGACTTCAGGTAGCTAAAATGTTGAGTGAGCATCATGTATACAATGATATTGTTGCTGCCACCGGAGCCAGTACCGCTACAATAAGCCGTGTAAATCGTTCTCTCAACTACGGCTGCGATGGATATGCAATTGTCTTTGAAAGAATGAATAAAATGAAGGATGCTAATGATGAAGCCGAATAAAAGCTATGGAATTTTTGCTGAATATTATGATATACTCACACAAAATATTGACTACCGCAAACGTGCCGAATATTTTAATACATTAATAAAACAATCCGGCGGAAAGCAGTGCGGATTGCTTCTTGACCTGGCATGCGGTACCGGAAGCCTGTCAGAAGCAATGGATGATCTGGGATATGATGTAATTGCCGTTGACAGCTCTCCTGAAATGCTGGGCATTGCTATGGATAAAAAGTTTGAAAGCGGCAAAAATATACAATATGTTTGTCAGGATATGCGTGAGCTTGACCTTTACGGTGGAGTTGACATTACAATCTGTGCACTGGACAGTCTTAACCATCTTGATAATTTTGATGACTTGAAAACTGTTTTTTCTAAAGTTTTCACTTTTACAAATCCTGAGGGTCTTTTTATTTTTGATATTAATACTGAATTTAAGCATAAAACAATATTGGGAGAGCATACATTTATTTATGACACAGATGAAGTTTACTGTGTCTGGCAAAACAGCTGTGAAAACAGCAAAGTAAAAATTGACCTGGATTTCTTTGTTCCGGAAAATGAAAAATATTCAAGATATTCAGAAAGCTTCTATGAAAACGCTTATTCTATTGAGGATATCAAACATGCTCTGGAAAATACGGGTTTTAGGGTTTTGAATATTTATGATGAAGACAGTTTTGAGCCTTTAAAGGAAAACAGTCAAAGAGCTGTTTTTGTAACACAAAAATAATACTTTCAAGGAGTTTTATATAATGGGAATATTAAAAAGAGCTATATCAAAGGACGCTTCAGCTGTTTCAATGGCTCTGGACGCTGCTGATATAGTAGGTGAAATAGAAAAAATCCATAAGACAAGTGCCGTTGTAACAGCTGCCCTCGGAAGACTTTCCATTGCAGCTTCTATGATGGGATATGGTCTTAAGGGAAAAGATGATTCAATAACGGTAAAAATTGACGGAGGAGGTCCTGCCGGAATGCTTCTGGCAGTATCAGATGGAATGGGAAATGTAAAAAGCTATGTACAAAATCCCGTAGTAGAAATTCCTCTGAACAGTATCGGTAAACTGGATGTGGCTGGTGCTGTAGGAAAAGACGGTACGCTGACTGTTGCAAAAGATCTGGGACTTAAAGAACCCTATTGCGGAATGGTTCCGATTGTTTCAGGAGAAATCGGAGAGGATATTGCAAATTATTTCGTTTCCAGCGAACAGATCCCGACGGTATGCGGTCTGGGAGTACTTGTGAATCCTGATCTTTCCGTAAACTGTGCCGGAGGATTTTTAGTACAGCTTCTCCCCTTTGCGGATGAAAACTGCATAAGCACCATTGAAAAAAATGTAAGCAAAATCAATTCCGTAACAGATCTTTTCAAATCAGGCAAAACAGTCGAAGATATCGCCTTGTCGCTGCTGGACGGACTTGAACCCAATATACTCGATGAAAGCAATCCTGTCTATAAATGTGATTGCAGCAGAGAAAGAACCGAAAAAATTCTTGCCGGTTTAAACTCCGAGGAGCTTGAAAAACTCGCAGCCGAACAGGAAGTAACTGAGGTATGCTGCCATTTCTGCAATAAAAAATATACATTTACTCCGGAAGAAATTCTATCGCTGAAAAAAATTTGAAAATTTTTAAAAAAGGTATTGACAAATTCTTGATTATAGTGTATAATAAATATCGTTGCACAGCGAGTGTAACAAATGTACTGGCAAAAGGGAGCATAGCTCAGCTGGGAGAGCATCTGCCTTACAAGCAGAGGGTCATAGGTTCGAGCCCTATTGTTCCCACCATTTATGGCCTGGTAGTTCAGTTGGTTAGAACGCTAGCCTGTCACGCTAGAGGTCGTGGGTTCGACTCCCATCCAGGTCGCCATAATGGCAAACGCCTCTGTAGCTCAGTCGGTAGAGCAGGGGACTGAAAATCCCCGTGTCATTGGTT
>NZ_JBJFHN010000115.1:0-700 GCF_051893655.1 Porcipelethomonas sp.
TTAAGTCTGTTCATTCTGTCATCAAGTTCAATCATTTCAATTTCTCCGCCGGCAAGTGCAGAGGTTGCAGGAACGATACTAACATTTTTAAAATCAGTTCTTATAATAGCGTCCTGAATTCTCACCTGACCGATAAGCACATCATACGAGGAATACTGAATAGATTTTTTTTTGATTCCAAGTCCGGTGGTGGTATTTCCCTGTGCATCAATATCAATGCACAGAACTTTTTTGTCTCTTGAGCCTAAATATGCCCCAAGATTTACAACAGTGGTTGACTTACCCACTCCGCCTTTCTGATTTGCTACCGCATAAACCTTTCCCATTGTTCATTCCTCCGTTTTTATTCTGCACTATATTAAATTATACCACTTTCCGGCTTTCATGTAAAGGTATTTGAGAATTTTTTGCTGTTTTTTGCATAAAAAAATGTTCCACGTGGAACATGGAACATTTACTTTCTTGAAAAGAAAGATAACAAAGAAATTTTTTATTGTTTATTTTTTGAATATACACTTTGTAAAAGCGTAAGGAAATTTTTTGTTTTACTTTCTTTTTATGTGAAAAGAAAGTAAAACAAAGAAAAAACTTTATCCGTAAATTTCTCAAAAGAAACCCACGTATAAATTTTTTTGTCTTACTTTTTTCAAAAAGTAAGTTGTCGAACCTTATTTAAGGGAACGAATAATAGAAAGCCTCG
>NZ_JBJFHN010000115.1:800-7683 GCF_051893655.1 Porcipelethomonas sp.
TCTGAAAGTTTTTGTCTTACTTTTTTCAAAAAGTAAGTTGTCGAGCCTTATTTAAGGAAACGAATAATAGAAAGCCACGTCTGAAAGTTTTTGTCTTACTTTTTTCAAAAAGTAAGTTGTCGAGCCTTATTTAATGGAACGAATAATAGAAACCCACGTCTAAAAGTTTTTGCCAAGCTTTTTTCAAAAAGCGGTTTTTTCAAAAAAGTAAGTTACTTTTTTTCGAATAAGTTTGTATCACCGTTCATTATCGGAATTTTTACACGATACTCAATATAGTCCTCGTTCTGAATTTTTTTAGAATCAGCAGCGATACCAGCAGCCTTCATGGTTTCTACTGCCTTATTTATAGTATTGACAAAAATCCTCACATTCTGAAAAACCTTGCTTCTTTTGCGATAGCTTTCCTTGTCCTTTGCCTTGCCTATGTATTCATCTATTGCCTGTTCAGTACGCTCAACATTAAGATTATATTTGATAACTTTGTTGATTATCTCCAGACGCTCTTCTTTGCTGCCCAGACGGAGAAGTGCTCTTGCATGTCTTTCAGTAAGGTTGAATTTTGATATCAGTTTCTTTTCCTCGTCACTTAATTTCAGTATTCTCAACTTGTTGGCGATTGTAGACTGTGCCTTTCCCAGCTTTATTGCTGCATCCTCCTGAGTCATTCCATAGTAGTTTATAAGCTTTTCAATGGCATTTGCTTCATCAAAAAATGACAGATCCTGACGCTGAATATTTTCCACCAGTGCAAGCACCGCACTTGTCCGTGCGGAAATATCAAGAATAATGCATGGAACATATTTCAGCTGTACCAGCTTTGCAGCCCTGAGTCTTCTCTCCCCTGCTATAAGCTCGTATCCTTTTTCAAGCTTGCGTACAGAAAGCGGCTGTAAAATACCATTCTGACAAATACTTTCCGCAAGAGAGCTGATATCATTGTAATCAAATTCAGTTCTCGGCTGATGAGGATTCGGAACAATTTCCGCAATAGGGATTTGTATTACCCGGTTTTCTTCTTTTTCCTTTTCTTTTTCTTTTGTAAAAAATGCTGCCATATTTAACTTCCTTTCTTTTTGATAAGTTAATTTTAACTCAAACGGGAAATTATTTCCACACAAAAAATCCCCTTTTAAGATTAATAAAAGGGGAAAATACGGCAATATTTTATTATTTCAAAGTGGCTTGTTCTTTATTTGACTGCTGTTTCTGGGATATTTTAATGAAGTCTGCGATATTTTTTCAACAATGAATATCTTCCTGTGTTCAAAACTATTGAGCTTATATTCGATTTCATCTGAAACTTTTCCGCCAAGCATTTCAATTGCATTTTTTGAATCAGAAAGCTTTTCATTAGGACCTTTCATAGCGGCAAAAATACCGCCTTTTTTTACAAATCCCATGCAATATTCCGAAAGAACCGGCATTGCTGCAACGGCTCTTGCAGCAGCAACATCAAATTTTTCACGGTATATGGCATTTTTTGCAGCGTCCTCTGCTCTGGAATGTATAGTAACTGCTTTGATTTCAAGTCGTTGACAAAGCTCGTCCAGAAATTTAATCCGCTTGTTCAGACTGTCCAGAAGCGTAATCTGAATATCTTCCCTGTAAAGCTTAAGGGGTACAGACGGGAAACCTGCCCCAGTTCCCACATCTATAAAAGATGCATTTTCAGGAATATTAACATATTTATCAAGTAAAATACTGTCAAGAAAGTGCTTTACCCATATTTCTTCCGGATCAGTAATAGCAGTCAGGTTGATTTTTTTGTTGTATTCAATTAAAAAGTCACAGTAAACTGACAACTTTTCGTGAAGCTTTTCCGAGTAATTAAGTCCGTTTTCAACAAACAGACTCTCGCATTGTTTAAAACTTACCATTTAACCTCCCCTGCTGTTCCAGCCACACTGCCAGAACTGAAGCATCCGCCGGAGATACTCCGGAAATTCTTGAAGCCTGACCAATATTTTCAGGTTTATGCTTGTTAAGCTTTTCAATAGCCTCAAGACGAAGCCCACGAATCACACTATAATCCAGATCTTCCGGCAGTTTTTTAACTTCCATTTTTCTCATAATTTCAATCTGTTCCATTTGCTTTTCGATATATCCTTCATATTTTATCTGCAATTCAACCTGTTCCCTTACTTCAAAATCAAGTTCAGGTCTTTCCGGGTCAAAACTTCTAAGCATGTCATACCCCAGCTGAGGACGCCTTATAAGATCAGCCATTTTGCAGCCAGTAGAAAGCGGAGAAGTCGCCTTTTCCACAAGGAAATTATTAAGCTCCTCAGAAGGCGGAATGTTAAGCTTTTTCACTCTTGCAATTTCCTTTTGAGTATCAGATATTTTTTTCAGAAGCTTCTGATATCTTTCTTCTGAAATCAGACCCAGCTTGTAGCCTATTGGAGTAAGCCGCTGATCGGCATTGTCCTGTCTCAGCACAAGTCTGTACTCACTTCTGGAAGTCATCATTCTGTATGGATCAGCACAGCCTTTTGTTACCAGATCGTCTACAAGGGTACCGATATAAGAGCTTGCACGGTCTAAAATCATGGGTTCTCTTCCCTGTATTTTAAGTGCCGCATTTATTCCGGCAACCAGTCCCTGTGCGGCAGCTTCTTCATAACCGGAACTTCCGTTAAACTGTCCGGCACCGTAAAGACCCTCAAGATTTTTAAATTCCAAAGTAGATTTCATCTGCACAGGGTTACAGCAGTCATATTCAATAGCATACGCCGGACGCATAATTTCAACATTTTCAAGACCTTTTATAGTACGCAGAAAGCTAAGCTGAACGTCCTCCGGAAGTGAAGATGACATGCCCTGGAGATAATATTCATCAGTATTAAGTCCCATTGGTTCAACAAAAAGCTGATGTCTTTCCTTGTCAGCAAACCGGACTACTTTGTCCTCAATTGACGGACAGTATCTGGGTCCCACACCCTGAATACGTCCGGAATATAAAGGAGATCTGTCAAGATTATCCATTATAACCTTGTGAGTTTCAGGATTTGTATAGGTTATGTAACAGGAAACGATATTTTTCATTTCAGCCGGATCACTTTCAAAAGAAAACGGCACAATATGGCTGTCACCATCCTGTTTTTCCATTTTATCAAAATCAATACTGCGTTTGTGTACTCTGCAAGGAGTACCAGTCTTGAAACGCCTTATTTCAACTCCATTTTCTATAAGGCTTTCAGACAGCAAAGTGGAAGGCAAAGCAGCGTCCGGACCGCTTTCATAGGACTCCTCCCCTATGTGAATTTTTCCCTTAAGATAAGTTCCGGTAGCAATTATAACCGCTTTTACCTTATATTCAGCACCAAGTTTTGTCCGCAGTCCGCAGACAGTTTTATTTTCTGTCAGTATCTGTGCGACTTCACCCTGTTTTATAAAAAGATTTTTTTGCTTTTCGCACACTTTTTTCATGTACTCATGATATTTCATTCTGTCCGCCTGAACTCTTAGGCTGTGAACAGCCGGACCTTTTCCCTTGTTAAGCATACGGCTTTGTATAAAGCATTTGTCAGCTGCTTTACCCATTTCTCCTCCCAGAGCATCAATTTCCCTTACAAGGTGTCCTTTTGCAGTACCGCCGATTGACGGATTACAGGGCATATTGGCAATCTGGTCAAGAGAAATTGTAAAAAGCAGAGTTTTACAGCCAAGTCTTGCGGAAGCAAGTGCTGCTTCAACTCCGGCGTGACCGCCGCCCACAACGGCAACGTCAAATTCTCCCATAAAGTAACTCATAAATCAACTCCACAAATTGTTCCACGTGGAACATTTTTCAGCATAAAAGATTATTTTCCTACACAAAATCTTGAAAACACATCATCAATAATTTTTTCAGAGGACTTCTCCCCTGTCAGTTCCATTAAACTGTCCAGTGCACTGTCAAGAACCACCGTTACAGCGTCAAGCATTTCACCGTTTCCCAGTATTTCCTTTGCCTGAATAACGTCAGCAAGTGCCTTGTCGATACAATTTTTCTGGCGTTCATTTGCTATAATTCCCTGATCAGCCTCACTTTCATCATGTAAAAACATATCCTCAAGGATATTCTGAAGCTTTTCTATACCCTCTTCATTTTTTGCAGAAATTTCAACTATATGTTTAAAATTATTATAGATATACTCTTTGTTAATATTACTTTCACCGTCAGTCTTATTAATAACGGCTACGCAATTTTTATCATTAAGACGGCTTATAAGCTCAAAATCCTTTTTTTCAAGCTCTGCCGTACCATCAAATACAGCAAGAATAAGATCTGCTTCATCAATTTTTTTATAGGCAATATCAACGCCCATACTTTCTATAATATCATCAGTTTCTCTGATTCCCGCAGTATCCGAAAGTCTCAGAGTCAGCGACCCTAAACGCACACTTTCCTCTATTGTATCTCTGGTGGTTCCGGCAATATCAGTAACAATACTTCTCTGAAATCCGCTAAGACAATTCATAAGTGTAGATTTTCCAACATTAGGTCTGCCGGCGATAACAGTATTGATTCCGTCTCTTATGATCCGACCGTGGTCATAAGTTTCAGATGTTTTAGTTAAATCTTTAACCACTCTGTCTATCTGTGCCCCTAAAACCTCCGGACTAACCTCCGGTACGTCCTCTTCCGGGAAATCAGCCCAAGCGGCAAGGTCAGCAAGAATGTTAACGAGCTTTTCCTTTATGCCGTCTACTCTGCGGAATACTGCTCCTTCTTTCAGAGCGTTTGCGTATCTGAGCTGACATTCTCCAGACGAGCTTATAACATCCATTACCGCTTCAGCCTGAGTCAATGACATTTTACCGTTGAGAAATGCTCTTTTAGTAAATTCACCTGGCTGTGCCGGCACTGCTCCGGAATTATATATTATTCTAAGTATTTTTTTAGTAATATATCTTCCACCATGGCATGAAATTTCAACAGTATCTTCTCCGGTATAGCTTTTAGGATTTCTGAATACAGTCAATACCACATCATCTACAATTTCATTATTATATATAATATTACCATAGGCACAAGTATAACCGTCCATGTCCGACGGACGCTTTCCGGCGAAATTTTTAAAAATCCTGTCTGCAATATCCAGAGCCTTTTCCCCTGAAATTCTTATAACGGATATTCCTCCTGGAGCGTCTGGAGTAGCAATTGCGGCGATAGTAGACATAAAAATTCTCCTTTAGAAATTAAAAGGGCGGCAAAAGGCCGCCCGAATTTTGTCTGAAAATTATTATAAAAGGGCAAGAAACTAATCTGAAAGTTTTGTCCACTTTTTTAAAAGTGGCAGGTGTCCAGAGGACGGAGTCCTTTGGTCGTCGTCCGCAGACGGCGAAATTCTTATGCTTAATAAGTGCCTTGCAAGGGGTAAATTCCAAAATCAGTCCTGCGGACTGTTTTGGAAGAGGGGACGCTTTGCAAGTGAAAGCGTCCCCTGATTTACTTTGAAATTAGTTTTTTCTACAGTCTGAAAACTTCATAACCGCCCGTAAAAATCAAAGCTCAATTTTTCCGTAAAGACCGGCATTAATATCATCTTCCGGCTTAGGCTTTTTGTAGTCCTTTTCAAAGCTTGTTTTAAGGTCAAGCGAACGGGGACCTTCGTTCTTTTTATTTGAATGATTTTTATTATTTTTACGGTTTGAGTATTTTTTCGGATTATCCGAAGCAATAACGACCTTTCTGTAAGGTTCTTCACCGATAGACTTAGAGTTAACACCTTCAATCTGAGCCACAGTAGAATGAATAATTCTTCTTTCATAAGGGTTCATAGGTTCTAAAACAGTTGATCTGCCGGATTTTTTAACCTTTTCACTGATTTTTTCTGCAAGACCTTTAAGAGTTTCCTCTCTTTTTTCCCTGTAACCGCAGCTGTCAAGGGAAACTCTTACATAGTCACCCTCAATACGGTTAGTAACCAGAGTTGCAAGATACTGCAAAGCGTCAAGGGTTTCACCCCTTCTGCCTATAACAGCACCGGAGCCTTTGCTGTCAATATCAGCGAAAATACCCGAATCAATAATTGTGATACTGATTTCAGCGTCTATCCCCATTTTTTCAAGTACTTTTTCGAGATAGCTTTTGCATGTATTAAGCTTAGCAGTTTTAACTCTTTCAATTCTCTTGTCTTCCATGTAAGAAGGGCCTAAATCTATAGGTTCATTGTAACCTGCCCATACTCTTGCTTCCGACTTGATTTTTCCGAACAGACCTTTTTTAACATCTTCCAGTACACGAAAGCTTATGTCTTTAAGGGGGATCTGAAATTCATCAGCCGCCTTTCTTTTAGCTTCATCAATAGATTTCCCCGTAAAAATTCCGCATTTGTCCATAGGAACCATTTCTGCATTATCTGCCATTTTTCTCAATCTCCTTTCAGCCCATAAAGACGGAAATTTTTCAGACTATTCGTCATCATTTTCCTCAGTATATTCATCACCGTATTTTTCCGCCATACGTTTTCTTGCTTCGTTAATAAGCTGTCTGTTATACTGTGATCTTTCAGATTTTGACATACCCTCAGTTGCGGCATTATAATCAGGTCTGCCGCCTTTTTTAGCCTGTTCCTGCTGTTTCATAAGTTCAGTCTGCTGATCCATCATTCTCTGCATAAGTCCGGGTTTTTTATTTTTACTTTTCTCTTTAAGCTTTACATTTATAGCTTCAACACGCTTAGGAGAAAAATAAGCATAAAGAAGGAAAGACTGTAAAAATGAGAATACAGAAGACCATATCCAGTAGAAACCAACACCGGCAGGCACTGAAAAAGCAAGCCATACCGAGAACAGCGGCATTACCAGCATGATAATTTTCATAGCGCCGGAATTAGGCATATCAGGATTCATCTGCTTTGACTTATACTGTGAATATAAAGAAAACAGAAGC
>NZ_JBJFHN010000116.1:0-7438 GCF_051893655.1 Porcipelethomonas sp.
TTGCAAGAAGAATCAGTCCAAGACCAGACATAAGCTGTTTCATGCCTTGTGACTTTGCGCCGGGGTTGTCGTTTCCATAACCTTCCAGAAGATTGACAACACCCCATACACCGACACCTGCACCAATCAGGCAGATAACAGATTTCAGTACCGTACAAGCCGTGCTGATGAAGGAAGAAGTATCTACTTCACCTGTAGCCGCAAAAGCCTGTGTTGCACAGGTCGCTCCCATAATGCTGAATGTAGTAGCACCGAGAATTGCCTTCTTTGCGAATCTGCTGCCCTTGGCAAGCCACTTGTGCTTAGGCTTTGTAATTTCCTCGACAGCAACTTCGGAAGTTACTGCCATAATGTTTTCGTTTTCCATTGTAATTTCTCCATTCTGTATATGTATTTATCTATTGCTGAAAACAGGAATCAAAAAGCTGTATCTGTGTTATTGGTTTTCTTCGGTATTCGCTGCTTTCAGGCAAGACCTTAGTTTGCGTCCGTTTCGTATACGTCAACTTTATCCCTGCTTCTGAGTGTCAGATAGCGTTTTTTACGCTTTCCTACAAATGCTTCGATGTCAAATTTTGCTTTCGGATTGTCGTCCAGAAGTAAGTGATAATGCTTGTGACGTGTAATATCAAATTTATCTGAGAAGAACGGACGGACACCTCTCAGCTGTAAAATACATTTACCACCGTCCATGACGGCTAATTCGTCCTGTGATTTGAGTTCCTTGCCAAGCTTCTGATAATTCAGACCATAGCTTTCCGACTGACCTCTTGTATTTGAAGTATTGAAACTGTCGATGGTTTCTTTGCCAAGACTTTCGGAAATCTCTTTCAAAGTGGATTTTTCCTTACCGCCAAGGAAAAGCGTTGTATCGCAGTTGCCTTCAATCGTATCAGCATTGTCCTTGTAAATTGCTTTCAGCTGTGACTTTGCCTGTAAGATAATACTTGCACTGATTTCACGGCTTCTGATAGTAGCGATAAGCTTCTCAAACTGCGGAATCTCGCCGATATTTGCGAACTCATCAAGCAGACATCTGACATGATATTTCAGCTTTCCGCCCTCTGAATTGTCTGCTTTTGTACAGAGCAGATTGAACAGCTGTGAATACATGATTGCAACAAGAAAGTTGAATGTTGCGTCCGTATCAGAGATAATGACAAAGAGTGCGGACAGTTCATCGCCCAGCTTGTCAAGTCCGAGTTCGTCGTAACTTGTGATTTCAAGCACTTCATCAATGGCAAAAGGTGCAAGACGTGTTGAACAGGAGATGAGAATGGACTTTGCTGTTTTTCCTGCGGCAAGTTTGTAAGCGTTATACTGCTTGCAGGCAAACGCTCCGAGTCTTTTTTGTTCCTCATTGGGCTGATGCTCTTTCATGTAGGAAAATTCATCGCTGATTTCCATATCATTTGGATATTCACCGCTGATCCAACATTCAATAAAATCAAAGAGCCTGTCCATGGCATTTTTGAAAGTTTCATCGTCCTCACGGCACTCCGATGAATTTATCATCTCAATCAGAGTTTCAAAATTCTGTTCCGCAGGCGGATTGATTGTAAAAATCATAGCGATATATGCCGTGTAAAGCAGCTTTTCCGCCTTTACCCAGAAATCATCACCGCCATTCTGCTGTGAACTCTGCGTGTTTTTGATAAGCACGTCAACGAATTTCAGAATGTCCTTTTCTCTGTTTTTTTTGGATATGTAGGCAAAGGGATTGTAGTGCATGGACTTGCCGAAATCTATGGTATTGAATACCTTGATTCTATACGGCTGATAGGAAATCCTGCCGTTATCGTCCTTGATGGGTCTGCCTTGTTCAAGCATTTTGCCGCATTCAATCAAAACAGTGCCTTTCGGGTCTGTGACAATGTAGGAACTATGCATCTGCATAAGATTCGGTTTGACAAAAAATCTTGTTTTACCTGAACCCGAACCTCCGATAACCAGAATATTCTTGTTCCTTGCATATTTTGGACTTAACGGTTTTCCCATGGTTAATCCCTCTGTTTGTGTAAGAATGACATTATTGTCTTTGTCCTTTAAGTCCATGTACGGCTCAATATCCTTTTGTTCGCCCCATACAGCCGAACCGTATTCTGTGCCTTGACGGAATTTCTTTTTGTTAGCGGCTCTCATTTTCATAATGAACTTCATAGCAACACCAACCAGAACTCCAATTCCAAGGTCAATCGGATTGAATGACGGAATGATATGGGCAAAAGCTGTGCCGAGGTTGGTCAGGGCAGGAAGTATCTTTTCGGAAATATCCTTACCCTCAGCAGTTCTAAAGGCAAAACAAATGATGTTTCCTGCATAGCCGAAAATAACGTAAGCAAGGTTGTTCAGAACAAGTTTCTTTATTTTTCTTGTATTCATGCCAATCATATTAATGCGTCATTTCTTTAGACTTCTCACGAACCTTTTCTTTTTTCTTAGGTTCATGGGCAACCTGTTTCGCCATATCTTTAATCTGCTGTCTGGTGATTTCTGCACGGGGTTTGATAAGTTCATATTGCTTGTTGCTTGCAAATTCTTTGAAAGCCCTTTTAAAATCTTCCATTTTCCCTGCCTGAAAGAAAACATGAAAAGTATCGGAATCAGGTTCTTTCTTGACAGCGTAGTCAATGTCATATTTTTTTGCTACGCTCAGAAAGCCCTCAATACCTTTGATTTCCACGTTTTCAAGCTTGCCCGAATGTTCTGACAGCTTCTTCATGGACACTCTGCCTTTTTTCTGCGACTTGCCCGAAAGAAAGTCATTCATCGCAGATTTCAGTACATCCACTGTAAAATTCTTGCTTTTGAATGATAAATCTATGGTTTTCCGCAAGCCTTTTTCAAAATCGGTACTCATAACGAAAACTCAAATACTGCGTCGATATTCTCATGAAGCCACTTTGAAAAATCGCTCTTGACAGCATTGAATTTTTCCTCATCGTCATACTCTGCGATAACAATACCGTTTTCCGTATCGCCGTTCAGATAGACCATGAAGCCGTAGCCGGAATCATCTTCATATTCTCCGCAGGTCACACACGCTACCGCATTTGTGTAATTGAACACAGTTCCGTCCTGCGATATAATTGATAAGGTCATACGCTCACTCCTTTCCCGCTTACTAATTTAAGTTTAGCAAAATGAAAATTGTAAATCCGTCAAGTCCATTCAAGCGTTGTCAAGCTTTGTACAAATTTTCAGAAGAATACTTTTACATAAAAAAAAGACCGGACAAACAATAACGTTTAACCGGTCTTTCATACTATTTATATGTACTTCTCAATTTCTTTTTCACCAACATCAAGATGATAATAAACACCCTGTCTTGTTACATAGATTTCATTTGCTATTTCAGTAACGCTTTTCAGTTCAATATATCTTCCTATCAGTGCAGTCCTGCAATTGTCATTTTTTATGAGAAGAATCTTATCGAGAATAGTACTTTTAATGATTCCAGATTTTAAAATCAATTTTTTCAGTTTATCTGACAGTTCATCAATTTCAGGCTGAAATGTATCGAGCATTAGATTTCTTTCTGCCATCTTTTTCATACTGTCCAGTTGAAGCTTAACGCTTCTTATCCGGCGGTCAATCATGATGTACTGCCATAAAAATTCTTTACCTGTCAAAGTAGTAAACCTCCTGCATCTTCTTAATAAAGCACCTACCGTCAAGTCCCGACAATAAACTAAACCACTCTGACAGAAAAAAACTTTCAAGTTCTGCTTTTCGCCTATAAACCGAATCACTCCTTGTATGATTTTTAAGTGCCAACAGTGTATACTTGTAGCTTTCTGCTGCCACTTCGACTATGGCATGGGCAAGTGCTATGTAGCCGTCATCAAGTGAAACTGACATCAAGATCACCATTTGCAAGTGAAATTTTCAAACCTTCTACCGAATCGTGATAGAAACTGCCCGTTACATATTTCAGCAGTTTCAGGAATTCATTTATGCCGTATTCTTCAAGATTTACGTTGAAAATTGTCTTGTTGTCGCCAGCGAAAATATCAAGCAGAATCTCGATGATTTCCACAACATCAATATCATAAAAATTGCCGATATTGACCATTTCGCCGTTATCAAGCAGTGCAAAAAAAGCGTAAGGAATCACTTTTTCATCTTCAAGCGGAATTGCTCTGCGAACAAATTCCCTAACCTTGCTCATCGGAACAGGTCTGCCGTACTCCGTAATAACCATCTTGTCCATTGTAAAATCCTCACTTTCTTTCTGTCATTGTATAGTAATTGCTCAAATCGGAAGTTAGCCAGTTTTCAAGCTTGTACTTTGCGTAGTCACGTTCTTCCTCAGATGCGTAAATGGCAAGAATTACCTCATCACCAAAAGTTGTGAGTGCAGTAATCGCAAATTCAAGACTGTCGGGGTTGAACTCCTCATCGACAACATCGCTAATATTGTCGTTTGTGTTGTCTATGAATACAGACTGAATCATTGCGATGATATCGCAGTTCAGCGTAATAGTATCATAGGTTTTTATCATTCTCATATTTTTTGCGCTCCTTTTTCATTCATTTAAAAGCAGATTTTTGAGTTCTTCATAACTTTTCTGTGCTTGTTTCATACGGTAAGAAATGCCTTTCATTGCAAAGGCAAATGATGCAGGAAGAATACGGTCAAAAGTACGCTTTTTCTTCAAATCCGTACAGTTTCCCATATCGTTAATGTCAATGTTGGTGGTCACAATCATCGGCTTGTTGGCTGAAATTCGGGTATCGACAAGACTGTGAACACGTTCAAGGGCAAACTCCGTGCCACGTTCTGCTCCTAAATCATCGATGATAAGCAAATCGGGAGAGGTGATATTTCTTGTATATTCCGCATATTCAGATTCATTGAAAAAGCTGCCACGCTCCACAATCTGCATAGAAGTCAGCCATTTTACGCTGATACCACGATTTAATAGCGCATTTGCGATACAAGCCGCAAGGTAAGTCTTTCCCGTGCCGACATCACCGTAGAGAAGAAGTCCCGTTCTGCCCATTTGCTCAAAATTTCGGATATAGTTCATACCTATTTTTCTTGCATCAGGCGATTCCACCGTTCCAATATCAGCAGAAAGGTAATGTTCGGGAATGTTCGCAAGTTCTTTGTTTCGGCTGATGATATTTGCAAGTTGCTGCTCCGCTTTTTCACGTTTTTCCTTTGCCGTCTGACAGGCACAGCAGCAGCCTACAATCTCAGGCATACCCATTTTCAGAAATTCTTCGGGCATACGGAACTGCTTTGCCGTACTGCACTTTCCGCAGTGCCAGAGTCCGTCCTCTGCGATGTAGTCCTTTGCGTTCTTATTGACAATAAAGTTATTTTCGGCATTTTCAGAGATTGTCTGAAAAATGTTTCTCAACAGGTCATTCATAGCGTTTCCTTTCTGCTGACAAGATAGTTCATGATGTTATCAGTATCAGCGTTCCAAAATTCTTTTTGTATACCAAACTTACAGCATAAACTGCTTTCAAGCAAGTCAGTATCTGGCTCTGCTTTGCTGTATTTCAAACTAAGTATATATTTTTTTGACAGTTCGGTTTGGATTTCTTTCAGTACACCGTCAGCTGAAATTCGATAGAACTCACATAGAAGCAGGAATTTATCCCAAAAGCGAAATAGTTTCTTCTGTTCAAGTTCTTCAAGAGTATAAATTTCCGATGATTCAGCCAGTTTCTTAATCGCATCATCAAACGGAATATTTTCTATTTTGCTGACAAATTCCAATACATCACCGCTTTCACCGCAGTGAAACAGGTAAACGTATCATCATGAAAAATATTCATGGCATAAGTCTGGCTATGGCAAAATGGGCATTTACAGCGGTCTTTTTTTATCTCCGTATATTTTGAGATAGCAGAAGAAAGAGGATTTTTTATTCGGATAAACTCCAGTAATTCTGTGATTACAAGCATTTTTCACCTCACAAACTGGTCGAAAGGATTGACATTCACATCATAGACAGGATTTTGCATAGGATCAGGTTTATCAAGCTTAGGATAGTCTTTTGAAACTCTCTCAACAACCCAATTCAGAATCGTATAATAATCGGATTTATACTGTTTTCCGCTTGAAAGCTTATAGTTGTTGAGAATTTCAATGCACTTATCCACAAAGGCTTTTGTATGCTGCTGTGTAAGCTTCTGATATTCTTCCTCAGTCATAGTGACAGCTTCCGCATAGTTTTTCTTTTTGTCCTGAAGCTTTTTCTTTGACTGAGATTGGGAAGATGATTTTTGCGGAACTGAAACGGTGGTATTTAATTCTTTCGTACTTGATTCTTTCATACTTGATATGTAAGTATTTAATTGTCCATGATTTTCTACACCTTGAATTTCAATATGTAGGTTTTCTGTATCTTGTTTTTCTGCATCTTGGAAATCTGCATTTAGCTTTGTTTTAGATTGCTTTTCTTTCTTTTTTTTGATAAACACTTCAGGACATTCCAGACCCTCTGGTATATCCTCGTAGGGAATTTCGTAAATGTGATAAACATACTCAAATCGTCCGCTTTTTGAATAGTTGGGCGGAAGTTTCTCTACATAAACGTAATTTTCGTCAATTAGTTCGTGTAAAGCAGCACGAACTGCCGTTTCTCCCTCTTTACAGATTTTCACAAGTCCTGCGATGGAGTAGCACCAGTCATCAGGCAAACCAAGTAACTTTGACATAAATCCGACTGCCTTCAGACTGAGTTTCATATTTCTCAAATGGTGATTGCACATAATCGTGAAGTCAGTATTCTTATGTACTCTGACAACAGATGAGTTAGTTTCTTTCGCCATAATCAACCTCCGGATAAAATAAAAAAAGCGTTCCTCACTGATATGAAGAACGCTTTGCGTTTATATATTCGATTTTCTTTGCAAATTTAAGCCTGTCTTAATTATATTTTTATTATTCACAAATGTAAAATTTCTGTGAATCTGAGTTCCCTAAGCGTATTACGATTGCGGCATCTCTCCGTTATTTTTAATGCGCTTTTTATTGAGGAAATCCACTGTATATGTTTTCTGCAGAAGTGCGTCACCCATATACTTTTCATTTTCCAGAATCAATCGAATGGCACTATCATGCCATCTTTTGTTTCCCCGTGCAGTAAGAACCCCATCATGCTCCAGTCCTCTTGCAATCTGCTGACAGCTTGCGCCTTCAAGATATTCACGGTAAATTCGTTTAACTACCTCTGCCTGTTCTGAATTGATAACCAGATGCCCGTCCTCGTCCTTATCGTAGCCGAGGAAACATCTTGCATTGACCATTACTTTGCCCTGCTGAAAACGATACTGCATTCCCAGCTTGACATTCTGACTCAGAGATTCAGATTCCTGCTGTGCCAGTGATGCCATAATGGTAATCAGAACCTCTCCCTTCGCATTGGTGGTATAGAAAAGTCTGCAGATAGTGATTTGTTCACATGTACTGAATTTG
>NZ_JBJFHN010000117.1:0-7336 GCF_051893655.1 Porcipelethomonas sp.
TCAGGATACAGAATCTTTAACGCCTGAAGATTATTACAATAATATTAAGTTTGGTGATATTCAAATATGGTATAATTTTAATTATAATCGAGATGATGTTTCTGATTCAAGGTTTAGCTGTGCATATGATACCAGTATAAATGATGACTATGTTCCTTTCCAGACTGAAAAACAGCTTAAAGAAATTCTTGATGTTGATGGCTTTGATGTAGGTGACAGTCCCTTATTTGTAAATACAGGGGAACGTTATTGGTGGCATTGGTCAATTGGTGACGGTACATCTGTAAAGATAAGTAAGGATGATATAACAACCGGATACACTATAGATGAAAAAGGTTATTATTCAGGAAATACGGAACAATTTTATATATCGAATGAAACCCTTGATGAATTTGTTGTTAAATGTGCTAAAGTAGGTTATTGTTTAAATCAGGTTATGCTCTTTTCTTATTGCGGAGAGCCGGGGTATGTTCCAGCAACTGCTGGTAAACTTTACGGCGAAGCCAATGAAGACGGAATTTTAAATATCATGGACGCTTCATTTATTGCCCGCAAGCTTGCCCAGCAAAAGGGCAGTGAACTGCCTGAAACAGCTGATTTCAATGCAGACGGTGAAATTGACATAAGAGATGCCGCAGACATAGCTCAGTTTATGGCAGCAAGAGCTGCAGCACAGGCTGAGGGATGGATTGAATAATATAAGTACTATGAAATTTAAGGAAGCCTTAAAAGGGCTTCCTTTTTGCTATAAAAACCTCATATATGAAATTCTGAAAGCAATATCAAATCTGGTTTACAAATTTCTGTTTTTATGATATAATAATTTTAAGTATAAAAACAGGAGGAACAAAAATTGGCAAATAAAAATATCCGCAATTTTTGCATTATTGCTCATATAGATCACGGAAAATCTACTCTTGCTGACAGAATTCTTGAAAAGACCTATACAGTTGCACAGCGTGATATGGAAGAACAGCTTCTTGACAACATGGATATCGAAAGAGAACGTGGAATTACTATCAAGGCTCGTGCTGTAAGATTGAATTATAAGGCTGAGGACGGAAACGAATATGTTTTTAATCTTATAGATACTCCGGGACATGTTGACTTTAATTATGAGGTTTCACGTTCTCTGGCTGCATGCGAGGGAGCAATTTTAGTAGTTGACGCATCTCAGGGGATTGAAGCCCAGACTCTGGCTAACACATATCTTGCTATTGAACATGATCTGGAAGTTCTTCCGGTTATAAATAAAATTGATTTGCCTTCTGCCGATCCGGAAAGAGTATGTGAGGAAATTGAAAGCGTTATCGGCATTCCGGCAATGGATGCTCCAAGAATTTCCGCAAAGGCAGGAATAAATATTGAAGCAGTTCTGGAAAAAATAGTTAAGGAAGTTCCGCCGCCGCCGGGGGATGACAGCAAGCCCCTTAAGGCACTGATTTTTGACAGCTATTATGATGCATACAAGGGTGTTATTATATATGTACGAATTAAGGACGGCTGTGTAAAAACAGGAGATACTATTAAATTAATGGCAACTGGTGCTGAATTTACTGTTGTTGAAGCAGGATATATGGACGCCGTAAATCATATAAATATGGGAAAGCTTTCTGCCGGAGAAGTTGGTTATATTTCCGCTTCTATAAAAAGTATCGGAGATACTCAGGTGGGTGATACCGTTACAAATGCAGAAAACCCTTGTGATGAGCCGCTTCCGGGATACAGAAAAGTTAATCCTATGGTGTATTCTGGTATTTATCCCGCAGATGGTGCTAAGTATGAAGATCTGCGTGAGGCTCTGGAAAAGCTGCAGCTAAATGATGCTTCTCTTTCCTTTGAACCAGAAACATCAATTGCTCTTGGGTTTGGTTTCCGATGCGGATTTCTGGGACTTCTTCACATGGAAATTATTCAGGAACGCCTTGAACGTGAATATAATCTTGATCTTATAACTACTGCTCCGTCAGTTATTTACCGTGTAACTATGACAAGCGGTGAAACTGTATATATTGATAATCCGACTAATTTTCCCGATCCGGGACTTATTTCAAATGCAGAAGAACCTATGGTCAAAGCGGAAATTTTAGCACCGTCCGAATTTGTTGGGAATATTATGGAGCTTTGTCAGGAACGCAGAGGCACTTTTAAGGATATGAAATATCTGGACGAAACCAGAGTAGCTATTCATTATGAACTGCCTTTAAATGAAATAGTATATGATTTTTTTGATGCACTGAAATCACGAACAAAAGGATATGCTTCCTTTGACTATGAGCTGATAGGTTATGCTTCATCTAAGCTTGTAAAGCTGGATATACTTCTCAATGGCGATATTGTTGATGCACTTTCATTTATAGTACATGCCGACCGAGCATATACAAGGGGAAGGAAAATGGTTGAAAAGCTTAAGGAAAATATTCCGAGACAGCTTTTTGAAGTACCTATTCAGGCTGCCATCGGCGGAAAAATAATTGCCAGAGAAACTGTTAAGGCACTGAGAAAGGATGTTCTTGCAAAGTGCTACGGCGGTGATATTACACGAAAGAAAAAACTTCTTGAAAAGCAGAAAGAGGGTAAAAAGCGCATGCGTCAGCTGGGCACTGTAACTGTACCTCAGGAAGCGTTTATGAGTGTATTGAAATTAGATGAATAATTACAAATCTGTCCGTATTTCTATGTGTACAGGTTTTAAGGTGAAAATACACTGTTGCCGCTGAGCGTATTTTTGCTGGAATATAAGCGGCAGAATGGAGTTTCTAATGAAAAAATATGCATGTCCGCATTGCGGAGAAAGAACTATCAGTCCATTAAAGAAAGCATTTGCCGGAACTCAGAAATCAAAAGGGGTTATTTGCCCTAACTGTGGTCAGCACTGTACAAATGGTATGAAATCGTCAATACTGCATACTGTAACAGATTCGATAATGCTTATAATAGTTATTATATTTTATTTTGTTATGCCAAGTGGAACGAATTTCTTTTATATGGCGGCAACGATAATTATAACATATATAGTTAACAGAATATTTGATGCATTTTTATTTCCGCTTGCCCCCAGTTTGCGGCTTGATTTATAATGAATAAAATTGGAATTTATATACATGTACCATTCTGTGGAGTTAAATGTCCATACTGTGATTTTTATTCAACTTCATATAATTTGAAAAATGCTGAAAAATATACGGAATCAGTTATTCGGGATATTCAAAATCTGCCTGATTTATATGCTGATACTGTGTATTTCGGTGGTGGTACTCCTTCTTTGCTGCCGACTGATTTTATTGAACAGATTCTTTGGGCACTTAAAAAAAACATTAATCTGGTATGCCCGGAAATTACAATTGAAATAAATCCATGTACAGTAAATAAGCAAAAGCTGGAAAAATATCACGATATGGGAATTAACCGCTTGTCTTTCGGCGTACAGTCTGCAATTGACAGCGAATTAAAGCTTCTGGGACGAAAACACACGTTTGAAAGTTCTTCCGAAATTATAAATACGGCTTGTAAAATCGGATTTAAAAATATATCATGTGATCTTATGATTGGCCTTCCGGGACAGACTGCTGAAAATCTTCTATATTCCATTGATAAGCTTGCCGGACTTCCGATTCAGCATATTTCTTCGTATATACTTAAGATAGAGGAAAATACGCCGTTTAACTGTTCCGGTATTATTAATAAAATGCCGGATGATGACTATGTTTCTGATCTTTATCTTATAATGGTCAAAGAACTTCAAAATTATGGCTTTTTTCAGTATGAAATATCGAATTTTTCCAGATCAGGTTTTGAAAGTAAGCACAATTTAAAATACTGGAAATGCATGGAATATGTAGGCATTGGTCCGGCAGCTCATTCATATTATGATAATAAGAGATTTTTTATCACTCCTGATCTGAATAAATATATAAATTCACCTGAACCAGAAATTACTGTTACAGACTATAATCCGGGTCAGACAGATGAAAGAATTATGCTTGGTCTGAGACTTACAGACGGAATAAATGTCAATGATTTTCCCGATTTAAAAGCGAAACTTATTAAAAAAGCGTGTCTGCTTGAAAGCAATGGATTAGTGAAGATTGATAATGATATTATTAGTCTTACACCGGAAGGATTTTTGCTGTCTAACAGCATAATAAATGAATTCATATAATACTAATCTCCCATCAACCTAATGAAAATCTTGCCCGCTATCATTCCGTCACTCTGCGTTGTCCTCCCTTGACTTGCGTCAGCAAGCCTGCGGTCGGTCGCCTTGATTGACGAAACGATATTAGACAATCTTTTCATCAGAATGATGAGGAATTAGTATCAGAAGGAAATTTTTATATAATAAAAAATCCGAAAACAATACATTAGTACTGTTTTCGGATTTTTTTATTGGTGACCCGTACCAGAATCGAACTGGTGTTGCCGCCGTGAGAGGGCGGAGTCTTAACCGCTTGACCAACGGGCCGTTATGGTGCACCATCGGGGGCTCGAACCCAGGACCCACTGATTAAGAGTCAGTTGCTCTACCAACTGAGCTAATGGTGCAAATTAAAAGTTGAACTTCAACTAAAAAATATTATATCATATTTTTTTTGATATGTCAAGAGAAAAATTGAAATTTGTGAAAAAACTTCATTTTTCTAAGAAAAAATGAAGAGTATGCATTTCAAAAAGCATACTCTTTTAAATTAAATTTATTAAAGCTGGTCAGCAATATCAAGAATAAGACGTTCAGTTTTTTCCCAGCCAAGACATGGGTCTGTAATAGATTTTCCATAAACACAGTCTTCAACTGACTGGTTGCCGTCTTCAATGTAGCTTTCGATCATAAGTCCCTTTACGAAATTCTTAATATCATCAGAATGTCTGCGGCTGTGAAGAACCTCTTTGCTTATTCTTATCTGTTCAAGATATTTCTTTCCGGAATTGGAATGATTTGTATCAACAATAACTGCTCTGTTGGCGAGATCCTTTTTGCAGTACAGCTCATAGAGAAGTCTCAGGTCTTCGTAATGGTAATTCGGAATTGTCTGACCGTGTTTGTTTACCGCACCTCTGAGAATTGCATGAGCGTAAGGATTTCCGTCAGTACTTACTTCCCAGCCTCTGTATAAGAAGTTATGGCTGCCCTGAGCGGCAGTAATTGAATTAAGCATTACTGAGAGATCGCCGCCTGTAGGATTTTTCATACCAACAGGAACATCCATACCGCTTGCTGTAAGTCTGTGCTGCTGATCCTCAACAGAACGTGCACCCACTGCAACATAGGAAAGCAGGTCGAAAAGATATCTGTAATTTTCAGGATACAGCATTTCATCAGCACATGTAAGCTTTGTATCAGCTATAGCTCTTGTATGCAGATGGCGGACATGAATCAGTCCTTCAAGGATATCTTCGTCTTTTGTAGGGTCAGGCTGATGGATCATTCCTTTATAACCTTCACCAGTAGTTCTTGGCTTATTTGTGTATATTCTCGGGATTATAATGATTTTGTCTTTTACCTTTTCCTGCATTACTGCCAGACGTCCTACATAATCCATAACAGGTTCTTCCTTGTCTGCCGAACAAGGACCGATTATAAGCAGAAATTTATCTGAATTTCCGGTAAATACATCAATGATTTCCTTATCTCTTTTTTCCTTTGTTTTCAGTACATCCTCCGGCAGAGGGTACATGTCACGGATTTCCTCAGGTGCTGGTAATTTTCTTTTAAAATTCATACTCATTGTATTATTTCTCCTTTTATATAAATAGCACTTGTTTGCTTTAAATGGTTAAAGCGGACTTTTCGGTAATAATGCCCCAAAAGTACAACTTTCAGGGCAGAAATATTACTTTTTAAGTATATCATATATTTTTACAAATGTCAACAAGAAAATCTATTTTTATAAATTTTTACTTTTTTGCTGCTCCTTGCATCTGTACGATCGGCGGAGAATATAAATCGGACGATTTTTTGCTTCAGTATATGTTTTGGACATATATATTCCCACAATACCATTGCAGAAAAGCTGTATTCCGGCAATAAAGCACATAATGCATACTAACGACGGCCAACCTGAAACGGGATCTCCAAATATCAGTTTTCTGGCGATTATGAAAATTATCATAATAAAAGCCAAAAGACAGAAAAGTAATCCGGCAAAGGATGAAATTACCAGAGGCATAGTTGAAAAAGCAACTATGCCATCAATGGCATATATAAAAAGTCCCCAGAAGGACCATTTGGTGGTTCCGCTTACACGCTGAATATTTTCAAATTCAAGCCATTTTGTTTTATAGCCAACCCATGAGAAAATACCTTTTGAAAATCTGTTGTATTCTTTAACTGATATTATTGCGTCAACCATTTGTCTTGTCATCATACGGAAATCTCTGGCACCGTCAACAATATCTGTCTGGGAAATTTTTCTGATAATTTTATAAAACTGTCTGGCAAAAAAGGAACGTATTTTTGATTCACCTTTTCTTGTAACTCTTCTTGAGCCTATGCAGTCATATTCGCCCTCTTTAAGGGTAGCATACATTTCTTCTATCAGTTCAGGCGGATCCTGCAAATCGGCATCAATAATTACCACATAATCTCCGTCGGACTGTTCCAGACCGGCATACATAGCCGATTCTTTCCCGAAATTTCTGGAAAATGAAAGATAGCTTACATTAGGATCCTTCTGGCTGTATTCCTCCAGAACTTTTAGTGTATCATCCGATGAACCGTCATCAACAAATAAATATTCCATATCTATATCATATTTTGATTTCATTGATTTATAAACTTTATTTATTGCGTCCAGAAAATACGGTATAGTTTCTTGTTCGTTATAGCATGGAATAATAACTGTAATAAGGTCTGACATGGCGTTCTCCATTCGTGTAGTGTTTTTTAATCAGTAATTTTTATTATTATAGCATATTTTATAAAAAAGTACAACTTTTTATAAACAATTATAAAATTTATTGAAAGAATTTCGAAAAGTAAAGGTTTATACTTTTACTTCTGCGATGCTTTGAGTTACCGCACGGCAATATTCTGCAAATGGGTATATTCTTTTTAGTTCTTCCGCACATTTTTTTGCTGCTTCTTCATTATTGAATATCCCGAAAACGGAAGAACCGCTTCCGCTCATTACTGCAGCGTCTGCACCATGTTTTTTCATAAAGTTTTTTATATTGAAAACATCTTCAAGCTGAGTTACTTCCTCAAAAATATTGCCGCAGCATCCACAGTTTTGCAGAAATTTGCCTTTATCAATTTCTTTAAGAATTTTTTTTGTTTTTATTTGTAAAATCCTTGCAGGCACAGACGATTTTCGTCTTGCCGCCCACATCGTAGGTC
>NZ_JBJFHN010000118.1:0-7334 GCF_051893655.1 Porcipelethomonas sp.
GGCAAATAAATTCAAGCAATAAATTTTATTTTCGAGCGGACGGTTTCGTCCGCTTTTTGCATTTATTGACAAATACAGGGTTTAGTGATAAAATATTAGTATAATTCTATGTTTTTGTAGGTACCTTTCATAATCATATTATAAAAAATTGAATTGATATAGAAACAGGAAAAGGAGTCAGTAACGGAATGATAGCAATAATTGCCGCATTTGACCGCAATCGTGTAATCGGAAAAAACGGACGTATTCCCTGGAGCATATCGGGAGAACAGAGCCGCTTTCGTGTACTTACAACCGGAAATGCCGTTATTATGGGAAGACGCACTTACGAGGAGATCGGAAAACCGCTTCCCGATCGCATTAATATTATTGTGTCCGGTACAAGACAGTTTACAGGAGAAAATTGTTATACTGTAAGTTCATTGCCGGATGCGATTGCATTGGCAGGAGATCACGATATTTTCATTTCCGGCGGAGCTGCACTGTATGCGGAGGCTCTTCCCATGGCAGAAAAGATGTATATTACAGAAATTGATGCCGAATTTGAAGGAGATACCTTTTTTCCGGATTTTAGTCAGGAGTCATTTATAAAGGAGACAATAAAGGAATGTTCAGGGGAGTTTCCTTACACTTATGTCACCTATACACGCAGATAAAAGATGTTAATATGTGTTTCATGAGAAACGGATAGATTTTAGATTCCGCTATTGACATTGTATTCTTAATGTGATATGATAAAAACATAATGGCAGAGTAGTAAACCGAGCGTAAAGTGCCTTTCGGACGGGGAGTTGCCGGAGGGACGAAGAAACGTAATGTTTTGCGGTTCGGTTTCCGCATCCCGCTGCTGCATACTGGATATAATAACACGGTGTCCTCTATGTGGCAAATTCAGACAATGGGGGACGCCCTTTTTGCGTCCTGATAAATACAGACGTATATACGGAGGAAAACAGCATGGATTATATACAAGCCAGGAATTATCTGAACGGACTTTCCGGAAAGGGCAGTGTTCTTGGTCTGGAACGCATGAGATCACTGCTTGAACTGCTTGGGAATCCCCAGGACTCACTGAAATTTATTCATATTGCCGGAACAAACGGCAAGGGTTCTGTACTGGCATATCTTTCAACTGTTTTAACCGGTGCAGGTTACAGAACCGGACGTTATATTTCTCCCACACTGTTTTCATATCGTGAACGTATTCAGGTGGACGAAAAAGAGATTGAAAGAGAGGCACTTGCTATTCATGTCACCGCCATAGCGGAAGCAATAGAAAAAATGAGTGAAAATGGCGAAGATATCCCAACACTGTTTGAAGCGGAAACAGCAATGGCTTTTCTTTATTTCAAGGAAAAGCAATGTGACATTGTAGTGCTGGAAACCGGACTTGGAGGTGCACAGGACGCAACAAATGTTATCAGTACAACAGTGCTGGAAATCATAACCTCTATCAGCATGGATCACATGACAGTTCTTGGTGATACACTTGAAAAAATTGCTGCTGAGAAAGCCGGTATTATAAAGCCTGATACCATAGTTGTTTCTGCGGCACAGCAGCAGGAGGCAGAAAAAGTTATCACAGAAACCTGCCGGAAGAATAACTGCAGTTATCACATGGTTGATTCTTCTGCTATCAGCAGCATATACTACGGCTATGAGCGGCAGTTCTTTACATATCGTTCATGGAAAAATATTGTGATTTCCCTTGCAGGGAGCTATCAGATACAAAATGCGGCACTGGCACTGGAGGCTGTAGAAGCACTGCGAACGGTGGGATTTTTAATTTCTGACCGTCAGGTTTATGAGGGACTTCTTAATACCAAATGGAGAGGACGGTTTACTTTAATCCAAAAAAATCCCGCAGTTGTTCTGGACGGTGCACATAATCCGGCAGCGGCAGAAGAACTTCGGCGTTCCCTGAAACTTTATTTTAAAGAGAAAAAGCTTTACTATATTTTCGGTATGTTTCAGGATAAGGACTATCAGAAGGTCATTGCACTTACAGCTCCGCTTGCTGAGCATATTATAACAGTAGAAACCAAAGATAATCCACGGGCAATGCCGGCAAAATCACTTGCCCAAGCAGTTGCTGCAGTAAATCCCTCTGTAGAAGCAGCGGACAGCATACAGCAGGCAGTTTCAAAAACTATGGCACAGGCAGAAGATGAAGATGCTGTTATTATTTTCGGTTCTCTTTCTTTTCTCGCTGAAGCGGAAAAGGCTGTAATGGACTACGGAAAATATGCCGAAAGGAGCATAGATTATGGAGAGGATTGATAAAATCTGTGGTCATGCATTATGGCGTAGTTATGTAGAAAAAAACCGCCTGCTTGAACAGAATCGTATCTTCTGTGGTCATGATACAAACCATTTTCTTGATGTTGCAAGACTGGCATATATTGAAAGTCTGGAACGGAATCTGAATATTTCAAAGGAATTGATCTATGCAGCCGCTCTGCTTCATGATATTGGCAGACATCTTGAATATCTGGAGGGTATACCTCATGATAAAGCAAGTGCAATGCTGGCAGGTGACATACTAAGGGACTGTGGATTTGATACACAGGAGCAAAATGAAATCATAACTGCAATAGCTCAACACAGAACTGATGAATCTGCAAAAAAAGATGACCTTGCCGGACTTATTTACAGAGCGGATAAAAAATCCCGTCCATGTATGTTTTGCGAGGCGGAGAAATTATGTAACTGGAGCAGACAGAAGAAGAACCTGAATCTGGACATATAAGTAAAGGAGTAAAAATTATGAAAATCGGAAACCGAATATTTGATGTGGAAAATGACTGCTATATTATGGGCATTCTGAATGTGACGCCGGACTCCTTTTCAGACGGCGGCATGTGGAATGATATTGAACGAGCAAAACAGCATACTGCAGACATGATAAATGAGGGGGCTTCCATTATTGATATAGGCGGCGAATCCACACGTCCCGGTCATGTACAGATAAGTGTACAGGAAGAGATCGATCGTGTTGTTCCGGTAATTGAAATGGTGAAAAAGAACTTTGATATTCCCGTATCTGTTGACAGCTATAAAAGCGAAGTAGTAGAAGCCGCTTTGAAAGCTGGTGCAGACATGGTAAATGACATATGGGGACTAAAATATGACAGAAAAGTTGCAGAGCTTACTGCTAAATATGATGTTCCATGCTGCCTGATGCACAACCGTGAAAAGGCAGAATACGAAAATTTTCAGGAGGATATGATACAGGACATAAAAGATTCACTGACCATTGCAAAGGAAGCAGGCATTGCGGATAATAATATCATTCTGGATCCGGGTATAGGTTTTGGAAAGACTTATGAACACAATCTGACAGCTATAAATCATCTGGAATGGCTGACGGAACTGGGATATCCGGTACTGCTTGCCACATCAAGAAAATCAGTTATCGGACTTACTCTTGATCTTCCTGCTGACCAGCGGGTAGAGGGTACGATCGTTACCACAGTAATAGGAGTTCAGAAAAAAGCAGCCTTTGTACGGGTACATGATGTAAAAGAGAATTATAGAGCTATCCGCATGACACAGGCAATTTTACGCGGGGGAAAGTGAAACATTATATGAACACACTGCCATATGACGAAATAAACATTGAAGATCTGGAAGTCTTTGCAAATCACGGTGTATTTCCGGAGGAAACCAGACTCGGACAGAAATTTCTGATATCTCTTACAATGTACGTTGACAGCAGAAATGCAGGAAAAACTGACTGTCTGGAAAAATCTGTGGATTACGGTGAAGTCTGCCATTTTATAACAGAATATACAAAGACCTACCCATGCAAGCTGATAGAAGCCGCAGCAGAGAAACTGGCAGAGGCGCTTCTTATTCGTTATACTATTTTAAAAGGTGTAACACTGGAACTGAAAAAACCGTGGGCTCCTGTAGGACTTCCCTTAAAAACAGTTTCTGTAAAAATCAGCAGATTCTGGCATATAGCCTATCTGGGACTTGGTTCAAATTTAGGTGACAAAAAAGCTTATCTGGATAATGCAGTAAAATCACTTGACGAAACAAAGGGCTGCCATGTTGAAAAAGTATCCTCTTACTATGTTACAGAGCCTTACGGCGGTGTTGAACAGGATGATTTTCTCAATGCCTGTCTGATGCTGAAAACGCTCCTGACTCCGGAGGAGTTACTGGAAAAACTCCATGAAATCGAACAGGCTGCACACAGGGAACGTATTGTCCGCTGGGGTCCGAGGACGCTGGATCTTGATATTTTAATGTATGATGATATTGTCATGGAAACGGATGACCTGATCATTCCTCATGCGGAAATGCATTTACGTTCCTTTGTATTAAATCCACTGTGCGAAATTGCGCCAAACAAAAGACATCCTGTTCTGAAAAAAACTGTTGCACAGCTTGTACATTCATTAAATTGACACAAAAGGAAAACAATTATGTGAGCGGCGAGCAGGGACTTTGCCCCATGCACCCCACAAGCTTTTAAAAAAGCTTGACCAAAACTTTTAAATTAAATATCATTTTCAACAAACTGAAAGCTCCGAAACAGTGACATTTCGGGGCTTTAATCATTTTCAAACAGCAGAACAATAGAGTAAAACAGGTTTCCTCTCCAATCCATATGATGAAATCTCATGGGGCAAACTTCCGGAAGATTGTGACTGGATTAAATTGGTGTAAGATTTTCGCAGACTATTTTATCTGTATTTTATTTTTCAAATACAAATTTAGATTACGTAAAATTGCTGGTTTTAATAATATTATTGGCTTATTGACAAGACTATAACAAAATGGTAAAATAAAGGTATAATTTGTTTTAATAAGGAGGATTTTTATGGATTTTTTTAAGCGGCTTGTAAGTGCGGCTGTTTCCGCTGCATGTGCAATAAGTGCTTTAAGCGGAAGCTTTGTAATGACATCTTTTGCTGATAACACTGATGCGGAAGTATTGGCAGTTACAAGCGAACAGGATGAAACACGTGAGAAAATTGAGCGTGTTGTAGAACTTGTAAATGAGGAAAGAGCAAAAGAGGGTATAGCTCCCGTTACTCTGAATGAAACGCTGACAGATGCAGCAATGCTCAGGGCAGAGGAAATAACGGAAAATTTTGAGCATACAAGACCTGACGGCACTTCATGTTTTACAGTATTAGATGATTATAATATCGGTTACTGGGGCTGTGCGGAAAACATTGCGGCAGGAAATTCAACTGCAGATGCTACGATGAATCAGTGGATTAATTCATCCGGACATTATGCTAACCTGATGGATTCGTCATATTCGGAAATCGGAGTAGGTGTTGTATACGATCCCGATACTACATATGGATATTACTGGGTTCAGCTTTTTATTGATCCGACAGATCCGATTCCGACAGCCACAACAACTCCGGCGGTCACAGCCGTTTCGTTAAGCTATGATAAGGTGACAACTACGACTACAACTACAACAAAGGCAGCCACAAGCACAACAACTACAACCCCGGCGGTCACAGCCGTTTCGTTAAGCTATGATAAGGTGACAACTACGACTACAACTACAACAAAGGCAGCCACAACTACAACAACTACAACCCCGGCGGTCACAGACGATTCATTAAGCTATGATACGGCGGTCACAGCCGTTTCATTAAGCATTTCAATTGACGATGACATGATTGATGCTGATGGCAATAACGTTAACTGGTATTTTGCTGATGAAACATCATTTGATACATCATGGATTACTGTTATGAGTTGGGATGAAGATATTACAGCCGATGTAACAATTGACTTTGGTGGTGCAACTCCAGAAAACACATATGATGGTAAATACTTTGATTATGATGTTCCATTTACAGTAACATACAATGGAGCAACATGTGAAGGTGCTATGTACGTTAAGATCGGTCAGCGCGGTGACGCTAACTGCGACCATAAAGTTAATGCCCGTGATTGTGCATTCATTGCTAATGATCGTGCTCAGCTGTATGGTTCAAAGAACACGACACTGACTGACACAGAGGGTGATTTTGCTTTATTCCTTGCAAATGCTGATGAAAGCATTTCTGAGCAGAATACAGATTGGTACGGAAAACGTGAAATTAATGCACATGATGCTGCTGTAATTGCCAGGTACCTGGCTCAAATATATAAGAACCCAGATTCTCTGCTTTTGGATATAGTTAATATGCCAATTACTGGTTATCCTTCAGGAAACGAAAGTTTAAGTGTTAGCAGTGTAACAGGGTCGCCGGGAGAAACTGTAACGTTAGAAATAGCTGTTGCTGCGGATAATAATCTGGAGTCTCTTGAGGCAGTTCTTACATGGGAAGACGCAGCTCTTGCAGCAAGCAAGGCTTCTTCACCTATATGCAGCTGGTCTTCCGATGCTGGTGACGGATATGTAACTATTGTGGCTTATAAGGATTATGCAATTGCTGATGGTACAGTCGCTACTATTGATTTTACAATTCCTGAAGATGCTGTAGATGGCACAATATATGACATTTCAGTAGAACAGTTAAACAGTTTTAGAATATTTGACGGCGAAGATACTGCTGATACAGTATCTGTATCAGGAGGAAAAATTACAGTTAATAATGTTCCGCATTTATCCCAGACAGCAATGTCACTTAATATCAGAGAAAGCAGAATGCTTTCTGTACTATATAGTGATGGTGAAGCAATTGAAGCAAGCTGGTCCTCAAGCAATGATGCTGTTGCATCAGTTTCAGACAGCGGCCTTGTAACAGCTAACGGATTGGGTACGGCAACTATTTATGCCACAACAGAAGACGGAACTTGCTATGAGTGTGAGGTTTCTGTTTTGCGTGACGATATAACTGCGCCGGCACTCTGGTTGTCAGACTGTGAGGGTGCACCGGGAGAAACTGTGACTATGTATATAAATGTGGCAGCTGATAACGATTTTTCAGCTGTGGATTTAATTATAGAACATGATTCATCTCTTATTGCAGATGAAGTATATAGTGTCAGCAAAGCTAGTGTCGCATCATCAACAGCTGATGGAATTGTTTCGGTAGTTGCTTTTACTGATAACAGTTTAACTGATGGTGCTATAGCTGCTATTGACTTTACAATTCCTGAAGATGCAGAATCCGGAACAGTATATAATGTGAAAGTTCCACAAGTAGATGGATTTATTATTTTCTCAGGTGATGACCTTGCTGATTCAGTTTCTACATTTGGCGGTACTATTACAGTTAAAGAATTTGAAAAACCAAATTATTTAAGCTATGAAAAATATGACAGTGACGATGATGGCATTTATGATTATGCTTTAATAACTGGTTGTAATGAATCAGCGGTATCTGTTGATATCCCGGCTGAAATTG
>NZ_JBJFHN010000119.1:0-31218 GCF_051893655.1 Porcipelethomonas sp.
TTTGTATTATATCATTTATTTTCCAGTTTGTCAACAAAAATTTTAATACTTTTTTAATAAACCTAAAAGGCATTCTGTTGACATACACTTTTCAGTATATGAAAAATCCAGAAGCAGGTCAATATTTTCAGAACAGTATTCAATTTCTTTAGACACAAGACAGGCTTTTTGGGTAATACTATATGAATTATCGGAAATACATAAAATTGTAAGACAATATATAATTGTAAGTTTTATTCTTGAAATAATATCTCTGTCATATACAGCAGATAAAAAGTGACGATATATAAAATATACTGCAATCTGTTCATATTCTATGTTATTTATTTCTAAAATATCCTTTAATTTCATATTTTTAACAACTCTTTTCCAGTACTCATTTAAAGGAATAAGTTTTTCGAGCAGTATTTTATAATCATCATAATCAGGCTGTTGTAAAATTATTTCTGATGTTTCAAAATCCCTTTCACCATCTATCTCTGCCTGTATTTTTTCGCCAAATAACAGCATTTCAGCCAGGCGTTCATTCATGTTCATATTTCTGTTTTGTAAAATTTTAAAAATTTCTTTTCTTATATTTTTAAGCTGATTCAGAAAATTTTCATCATAATCTATCTCATATTCAGATTCATTATTTTGAATCGTAATATATCCTGTTTTATTTTTTTGAGATATTATAATTTCTGCTGCTGAAATACATCCCATTCCTATACCAGTTTCTCTTATATTTCCAAAGCAGTTATGAAATCTTGGATGTTCTCTGCATATCTCACACAAAAAATCTTTACCCTTTTCTGTGATAAGAATACACAAGTTTTTTTTATTCAGAAACGGGCAGCGTTCATTGTCAGCAAGCTTAAAAGAAAAACAGCCGTCATCTGATAATACAATATTGTTCCTGAGAAGCTCACCCATATCATCGGTAGTATTATTATATTTTTCGTATGATTTATCATCAATATCAATTTCCCATCCTATGCAGCAATTGTCAGGGCATTTATCTGCAATACATTTAAATTTATTATAATAATCTGGTACTGTTACAAACATACTTTTGCCTTTCCAAAAATTTAAATATAATTTTGTACATTTTAATTATATTAAAAGCCACATTAAAATGCAATATAAAAAACAGATTCTAGATAAATTTTCTCAAATCTGCTTTTTGGAAAATCAGCTTTCAAGAATTCTGATAAAATGATTTGCTTCACGAAGAACATGGTCAGCAAGCAATGGAAGAATAATAGAACGAATCTGGCAGTTTTCTATTCCCTTTGCACCTGCCGCCTTAAAGTCTCTTAACTTTTTAGTTTCTGTCATAGAATCAATGTTCATGGTTTTATTTTGTGCGTTACGGCAGTTTTTAAGCAGAGCAGCGTAATTATCTGCAAACATATCCGCAGAATGAATAAGTTCTGTTTCTGTGGGGTCAAGCAATCCCCTTATAAAGAGTGCATGCTCCATCATAATTTGATTCCAGAAGCATTCCACCTCTTTCATGGATTTTATTATCGTTCCTTCTGTCTCAAGCATATTTATATAATCTCTGTATAATTTTGCTTCTCTTAATATATGTTCAATAAGCAGCGGATAATTCACCGTAAACATCTGACAGCTTAGCATCTTGTTTAATATTTCTTCTTTCAGACTAATTAAACCGTTGAGCAGTCTCAGTGCAGTACGGTTAAGAGCCTTTACCTGACGAATTCTGCCACTTATTTCATTTCTGTCACAGCAGCTTAATCTCAATTCTCTTCTGGTTATGTTACTGTTAATATGAATACCTGTAAATTTCTCAGTTTGTCTTTCTGCATCAAGAGTAAATTCAGTTACAATTTCTCCTGAATTTAATACTTTTGGGCTTATTATTCCTTTGCTGAGAAGCACTGTACGATTCAGAAGATTTTCAAATTCATTTTTATAAAATTCTGATTTTGCAGAAAAATTTGAATTTGCCGGAGTAAATCCGGCTTTCAGAAACAAAGAATGTTCTTTCATTATACGTCCGAAAAAAATATGAAGTTCCAGAGATTCAGCAATATAATTATTAATATTCATATCTGCCTCCATTAAATAAAATATATTCATATTATATTCATCATAGCAGAACTTTGTTATATTTAAAAGAAGGCAGCCTTTTTACAAATGAAAAAGCTGCCATAATCTTTTTATTGATTTAAATCAGATAATATTGTTTTATTTTGTTTTAATGATTGCTGTACTAAAATTATTCTTTGATTCTCAGAACCTCTGAATTTTAAACTTATATTTTTTTTGTCAATCTGAAATTCTCCGTCAACAAGAATATCAATATGACCTAACAACTCATCTGTATATTGACATCTTGCTTTGCCGGAATCTTTAAGCAGATCATTTTCAAAATTATAACCTGTATAACACCAGATATTTTTTTGAGGAAACATGGCTTTGACTTCCTTTGCAAGTTCCGCCAGCACTTCCTGATTGGATGGTTCAAACGGCTCACCGCCTATTAAAGTCAAGCCGGATATATATGGGTGATTCAGAGCCTCTAGTATTTCTTTACGGGTATCATTCGTATAAGGATTTCCATATTTAAAATCCCATGTTTCTTTATTAAAACAGCCTTCGCAGTGATGTGTGCATCCGGAAACAAATAAAGATACCCTTACTCCCGACCCATTTGCAATATCATACTTTTTAATAGCGCCGTAATACATTCAACCATCTCCCATTTATCAGAGATGCATAACCCTTTCCATAATTTCCTGAGTACGTCCCTGATTCCAGAATTGTGTACCGATATAACCGCATGTACGTCTTGCAACATTCATTTGATCCTGATCAGTATTGTCACAGTTAGGACACTTCCAGATCAATTTTCCGTCCTTATCAGTTACGATTTTTATTTCTCCTTCATAACCGCATGCACGGCAGTAATCGCTTTTTGTATTCAGCTCGGCATACATAATATTTTCATATATATGCTGCATAACTGCCAGTACTGCCTCTATATTATTCTGCATATCAGGAACTTCCACATAGCTGACTGCCCCTCCTGGAGAAAGCTTCTGAAATTGTGCTTCAAAAGATAATTTACTGAACGCATCAATTTCTTCTGTAACGTGTACATGATAACTATTTGTAATATAATTTTTATCAGTAACACCCTTTATAATGCCAAATCTTTTCTGAAGGCACTTAGCAAATTTATATGTAGTTGATTCCAGCGGAGTACCATAAATACTGAAATCTATGTTAGTTTCCTGCTTCCATCTGTTACATGCTTCATTCAGGTGTTCCATTACCTTTAAAGCAAACGGAGTGGCTTCGGGGTCTGTATGTGATTTACCGGTCATATACCGTGTGCATTCACATAAACCTGCATATCCGAGAGAAATTGTCGAATAACCGTTAAACAAAAGTTTATCTATTGTTTCTCCTTTTTTCAGTCTTGCCAGTGCACCATACTGCCACAAAATCGGGGCAACATCAGAAGGTGTTCCAAGAAGTCTTTCATGGCGGCACATTAATGCACGTCTGCAAAGTTCCAGACGTTCATCAAAAATCTTCCAGAATGAATCCATATCTCCCTTTGATGAGCATGCAATATCAACCAGATTAATGGTAACAACGCCCTGATTAAAACGACCGTAATATTTCGGTTTGCCGTTTTCATCAATGTAAGGCGTCAAAAAGCTTCTGCATCCCATACACGGATAGCAGTGTCCTTCACCGTTTTTATCCACTTTATATTCCAGCATTTTCTTTTCAGAAATATAGTCAGGAACCATTCTTTTAGCTGTACATTCAGCAGCCAGCTTTGTAATATGCCAGTATTTTGAACCTTCTCTTATATTATCCTCTTCAAGAACATATATAAGCTTCGGAAAAGCAGGTGTAATATATACTCCCTTTTCATTTTTAACTCCGAGAATTCTCTGGCGAAGCATTTCTTCAATAACCAGTGCAAGATCATCCCTGAGTCTGCCTTCTTCTACCTCATCAAGGTACATAAACACTGTTACAAATGGTGCCTGACCATTTGTAGTCATTAATGTTATGACCTGATACTGAATCATCTGCACCCCGCGTTTGATTTCTTCCCTTACACGCATTTCAGCTACTTCATTTATTTTTTCTTCATTCAGTTCAAGTCCTGCTTCCTTGAATTCTTCAGCAACAATTCTTCTGAGTTTCTGACGGCTGACATCAACAAAAGGAGCCAGATGTGACAGCGTAATGCTTTGACCGCCGTACTGTGAGCTTGCAATCTGAGCAATACTTTGTGTTGCAATATTGCAGGCAGTTGAAAAACTTTTAGGTCTTTCTATCATAACTTCACTGATTACTGTTCCATTCTGAAGCATATCTTCAAGATTAACCAGGCAGCAGTTATGCATGTGCTGTGCAAAATAATCAGAGTCATGGAAATGTATTATACCTTCTTCATGGGCTTTTACGATATCATCCGGAAGAAGAAATCTTTTGGTAATGTCCTTGCTGACTTCTCCTGCCATATAATCACGCTGAACGCTGTTGATAACAGGATTTTTATTTGAGTTTTCCTGTTTTACCTCTTCATTGTTGCATTCTATAAGACTTAAAATCTGTTCATCTGTAGAATTTGATTTTCTGACCAGATATCTTTTATAACGATATGTTATGTACTTTCTTGCAACTTCAAAAGCTTTGAGGTTCATAATCTGATTTTCAACAAGATCCTGAATTTCTTCAACATTTAATGTACGGTTCATTGATAAACATATATTTTCAACATTATCAGCAATTTCATCAATCTGTTTTTCTGTAAGTCTTTCACTCTCCACTACTTCCTTGTTTGCCTTTTTAACAGCAGCAATAATTTTTTCTATATTAAATCCGACTTCGGTTCCGCTTCTTTTAATAATCTTCATAATGCATAACAACCTCCAAATTTAATAACAGACCCAAACACTATATTTTGTGTTTGGATTTCGCTTCAAACACTATATCTAGTATTATAGCATAGAAACGAAAAAAGTCAAGTGTCAAAATGAACAAGTTTTAAATTAAAAAATCAATGCAAAAATAGGGAGTACCTGAGTACTCCTTATTTAATCCACTTGTTTTCTGATAATAGAACGAGGCGGAAATATATGGTCACATTTAAATCTGAATTTCATCATTGCGTGATTTACTGTATTAATTTTTTCATCGTCCCCGTTATAAATCACATCCGGAGTAAAAGTAACAGGTTTACATCCGGGTGCCATAATTTCCAGCGTATCCCCTGTAAAGAATCTGTTGCGCTGTGTTGCATAAAGCATACCGTTTTCGCACTTATCAACTACCGCTACAACATCATAATTTCTGATATAACCGCCCGTTTCATAATACTGACAATCTTTAGGATGCCCGAAGAAAAATCCGGTACAATATTTCCTGTGACTTACTTTGAAAACTTCATCGGAAATCCATTCCGGAAGCGGTTTATCAGGATTATTTTTATGCCAGTCAACAGCCATACGGTATGCATTTGTTATAACAGAAACATAGTATGCCGATTTTGCACGTCCCTCGATTTTAAGACTTGTAACACCAGCATCCGCCAGTTCTTTTATATGATTTATCATGCATAAGTCTTTAGCATTTAATATATATGTTCCCTGTTCATCTTCAAAAACCGGATAGTATTCCCCTTCCCTTTTTTCTTCCATTAAATGATACCCCCAACGGCATGGCTGAGCACATTCTCCATGATTAGCATCTCTGTTAACAAGATAGCTTGAGAGAAGGCATCTTCCGGAAAATGAAACGCACATTGCACCGTGTACAAAAACTTCTATTTCCATATCCTTTGGAGTTTTAGCTCTTATTTCAGCAATTTCATCAATAGAAAGCTCCCTGGCAAGTACAACACGCTTTGCCCCCATATTATATAATTCATTGGCAGAAGCATAATTTACAATACCGGTCTGTGTAGACATGTGTATTTCCAGATCAGGAGTATATTTTTTAATAAGTGACATCAGTCCCAGATCAGCCACAATAACTGCATCAACATCGCATGCCTGAACATTTTTTATAAAATCCTCAAATTCCGGTATCTCATTATTTCGGGGAAGTGTATTGCAGGTAATATAAATTTTGACATTTTTATCGTGTGCATCTTTTACAGCTTTATTAAGCTGTTCAAAGGTAAAATTACCCGGTGAAGCACGCATACCGAAGTTCTTTCCGCCAAGATATATAGCGTCTGCTCCATAGTCTATTGCAGCCTGAAACCGTTCAACATCACCAGCAGGCGCTAATACCTCGAGATTTTCAAAGTTATTCAAATTTACTCATCCTCATCATCATAATTATTTTCAGCATCTTCATATTGCTGACCAATAAGCTCCATATTTTCCTCATGCTCTTCATTTGTCTTTGCATAATATATTTCTTTTGTATCAATATTTGCGCAGAAGAAATAATAATCAGTGTCATCAGGATATAAAACTGCTTCGATAGCGTCAAGTCCCGGATTTCCGATAGCTCCGGGAGGAAGACCATTGCTCTTGTATGTATCATATGCCTCAAAAATCACATCAGATGGAATTTCAATATTAGGTCTTATAATTTCATCTACATAATATGTTGTCGGGTCTGATTCCAGCTTCGGGAAATTATCCGGATCTGCAAGTCTGTTTTCAAATACGGAAGCAACTTTTTTCATTGATTCTGCTGTCGGTGCTTCTGCCTGAACAATTGACGCCAGAGTTATAACCTCATCCAGAGTCATTCCTTTTTTATCCATCTGAGCATAATATTCGTCAGTCATTTTATTTTCAAAATTCTGATAGATTTTCATACATACAGATTCCGGATCAGAGTCTGCATAAAAACGATAGGTATCCGGAAACAGGTATCCTTCCATTTTGTAAAACTTTGAAGTTGTATTGGAAGGCAGTCTGTTCTCAAATTCAAATCCATATCCTCCGGCATTAAAATAATATAAAAATCTTTCTGCTTCACAAACGCCTTCTTCTTCCAGCTGCTGAGCAGCTTCATATATACTTATACCCTCCACGAATGTTATATCTACAGTTTCTTTATATTCTGACATATCTGTTGTAAGTTTGGTAATAATTGTTTCATATGCATCACTTGGACTGAGTTCATATTCACCAGGAATAAAATTTGTATCTGCATCACTCATTTTACAAACAACTTCAAATGCTTTTGGTATTTTAATAATGTCTTCATCGTAGAGTATCTGGGCAACCTTTTTAGCATCATCACCTTCAGAAATAGTAACCATTTTCAAAGCTTCGTCTTTGCCGATTGCAAGCATGTCCCGTCCGACAGCAATTATCAGCACTGAAAGAGAAACAGCCACTGTAACAATCAGTGTGGTAAGAATAAGAACAATCGGAAGTCTGCCGGATCTTTTTTTGTTTTTCCTGCGTATATTTTCAGCTTTTTCACGTTCAGGAGAAGCCGTCTGAACTTTTCGTGATTTAGCAGACTGTTCATAAGAAACTGGTGCCTTACGGACATTATGTTCTGCTGCAGAAGCTGAATTTGTACTATGAATACCGGTGTTTCTTACAGCTTGCTCATTACCAGTATCTGTCATGTTTTTTCTTTTAATATTAATTGTATATTCCTGATAGCCGCTGCCAGTATTATTTTTTAAAGCCGAAGTATTTTTATTTACATACCCGGTATTTCTGGAAACAGTGCCGGTTTTGTTATCAGATGTTCTGGATACTGCAAATCCGGTATTACTGCTGGTTGATCTTGCAGCCGGATTCATTGTTTTTCGTGGTACATGCTGATTTGAATTATTTCGTACAGAAGATCTTCCGGACGAATACTGTGTTCTGCTGACAGGTTTTCTTTCAGATTCCCTGCTTACTTTATCAAGTATTTCCTCAAGTATTTTATCTTTATCGGAATTTCCTCTTTTATTATCCATTACACACCTCCATGGATTTTTCAGTAACAATATAATTTACATGTATATCATATTCATTTCTGATAAGTTTATCTTTAATATTTTCCTGATAACATAGCCCGACAGTTATTATATTTTTATGTTCTGATAAGAATCTGTCATAATATCCTCCGCCATAGCCCAGACGATATCCTTTTTTGTCAAAGGCAAGTCCGGGTACGATACACAAAGCATTTTCATAAGAATACAACAGATTATTTTTGTCCGGATATGGTTCATAGATTCCATATGCAGATTTTTCCAGATCAGCTTTTTTATTATAATAATAAAAATCCATTCTGTTATTTTCAATACATCTTGGAAGAGCCACTGTCTTTGAACTATTAAGACAGTATTCTATTATTTTATCAGTATTTATTTCTATATTAGTTGACATATATGCAAGTATAAGTTCAGCTTTTTTAAATACATCCAGAGTCAATAAATTATTATATATTTCTTCATCTGAATTTTTTTTTATATCAGGATTCATATGTTTTCTCATATATTTTATATCCTGACGCAACTGAGCCTTTATATTACCGCACATATTAATATAATACAGAAGCTTTCAGTAATTCGCTTCTTTCCTCTGATATAAGCTGTTTCACAATTTCAAATGAAAACTGCATAGCAGCTCCCGCACCTCTTGAAGTAATAATTTTTCCGTCTGTGCATACCGGGTCTTTTGAAACAACAGCTCCATCCAGCTGACTTTCAAAACCTGTGTAGCATGTAGCATGTCTGTTTTTCAGCAGACCTTTATGTCCAAGTATTGAGGGTGCTGCACATATTGCGGCAATAAATCTATCATTTTCTGCACAAAAGTCAATTGCTTTCTGTACAGATGCAGATTTTTCAAGGTTTAGTGTTCCGGGCATTCCGCCTGGCAGTAGAATCATTTCAACTGAATCATCCAGTTTAAGTTCATTGTCAACAATATCTGTAGTAACAAAAATTCCGTGAGCGCCTCTGATAATCTGTCTTCCTACTCCGACAGTAACAACCTCAAGTTCACATCTTCTCATCATATCAATTGGAGTTAAAGCTTCAACTTCTTCAAATCCATCAGCCAGAAATACGTAAATCATATTTTTCTCCTTAAATCATTTTTTATTAATTTTAACATTATATTTGTCAACCATAAATACCGGAAAATAAGATCTTTTAGCCTGTCTTAATCCGTCAATACCAAGATCCTCTTCCCTGTTGACATATATTAAATCTCCGGCAGCATATTTTACAAATTCATTATTAATTGCCGGATAAAGACCGTTTACAGTAGGATCTGCTTTTTCAATATGAACGCATAATGTTTTGCTGTTAAGCTGCTCTCCGATTGTAAACGCTTTTATTTTATTATCAATTGTTATTACTCCGCCTTTAAGACCCATTTCTTCAAAATATGAAAAATAGGTGTGTATAGCAAACTGTTCCGCCACGCTTGAATGATCGTCATATCCGTTTTTATTGTTGTAAGTAACAGCACTGAATGCAATGCATTCATCAAAATCATCCGGTGTCATAGGATGAAATTCCCAGTTATAATTATTTATTTTGGATAAATGGTTACGCTTTTTATGGTATTTTTTCCCTTTGAGATTAATAAGATCATCTGCAAGGTAAATATAATCGCTGTAATCCTCTGATTTTTCAGCAATACAGTTCCATTGAGAATATTTATCAAGTATAAAAAGTCCGTAATCAGTTACACCAGTAAATATCATACCTTTTCCTGCATGGTCAGCATATTCTTCCAGTGCATCAAATAATAATGAATATTTTCCCTTCCCTGCCGGAAATGTATAGTATACATAATTTTCATCCTCAGCCTTTACAATATAAAAATCATTAAACCGGGATATAAGGGAATTATTCATTCTTCGCCATGCCATATTATTTGCAAAGCTGTATTCGCACCCCATAAAATCAGATTTTTTAAGTAAATCGTCAATCCATTCCTTATCATTAATATTGATTTCACGAAATTCAAGCATTAAATTACCTCTGATATTTCATTCATTATTTCAGATGATATTCTTTCTATTGATAACGGGATATTATTTTCACTGCATTTAATTAATGACCATGACAGTTTTTCTGCCGCATACAGAGCTGATTTACGGCATTGTTCCAGATATTCTATATGAGATTCATGAATATCTTTTTTTGATTCGTCTCCGTTATATCGTTCTGAAATAAACTTCTGGGAAACACTTACAGGCATATCAAGAAAAATAGTCTTGTCCGCCTCAGGCAGTCCCAATTTATTATATTCGTAATCATAAAGCCAGTCAAGATAATTGTCCCAGCAGTCTTTCGGAAGCTTTGACATCTGATGTACAGCATTTGAGCTTACATATCTTGCAGATATAATTATTTTTCCGCTTTCATAGTCAGATTTCCAGTATTTCATATAACTTGCATATCTGTCCACAGCATAAAAGCTTGATGCAGCATATGCGTTAACGCCTTCAGGATCTTCTGCAAATTCACCGTTAAGATACATTTTTACAAGTGCCGATGAGGGGTTATTGTAATCAGGAAAGCTGATGCTTCTGACATTATACCCGGATTTTTCAAGATTTATTTTGACAAGCTCCAGCTGAGTTGATTTTCCGCAGCCATCCAGACCGTCAATAACAATTATTTTACCTTTTTTCATTTTAAAGACTCTCTTTTATTTTCTGAAATTTGTCCCGCACTTCGTTTATTTTTCCGCAGGTCATTTTGCCCTCCGGGCATCCGCCGCTGCAGCAAGGGGGACCTGCACTTGAAAAGACTGACGGAGCCGCTTTATAGCACAGCCTGTACATTTCTTCTGCAAGCTCTCTGATTTCCCACTGTGCTCTCATACAGCACCTGAGCTTAAAGAAATTCATAAGACTTCTGGCATTCATTGTAACAACCATTTTGGTTTCACATGAATTAGGCAGAACATATCTTGCGTCTTCAATAGCTTTTTTCTCTGCTTTGGAATGAGCCTGCTTTTCAGACATACCTGCTGACAGAAACTCGTTAAAATATTTTCCCTCAAGCTTATCGGCAATTGCATTATACGCATCAAAGGAGCTTTGCATAGAATGTTCATACATTTCATTTATGCTTTTATCTTCAGAAATTGCCGGCGGAGTAATGTAAACAAAATTATTTTTCTTTACATATCTCTGACTTTGTACAGAAAATGAGGCCAGTCTGTGTCTGGTAATCTGTGCCAGAAGGGTTCGTGAAACTCCTTCGATTGCAAAGGTAAACGAAGCGTGTTCAATCGGACTTTCATGTCCCATATCCGACAGCATCTTAACAAAGCTTTCTGTTTTTTCCTCTGTAAGACCATCCATTATATTTTCACAGCCGCTGTCTGAATAGCATAGTTTTGCAGCCGCCGCAACAAGTTTTTCCGGACATGGAGTATGAGCAATTAATGTAACTTTCAAAAAAATCCCCCCACAGGAAATAAAAAATATCAATTTATTATAACATTTTTATAGTTTTTCGTCAACAGCCGAATATTTTAAATTATTTTTTCTTGCATATTGTTTTTTTTTGGGTTATAATAACATTATATTAAATTTATTAAATGTCCAGAATGGAGATTAATATGAAGCATGGTTTTGTAAAAACTGCATGTGCCACTCCTGATTTAAAGGTAGCGGACTGCGAATACAACAGTGACCGTATAATTGAAATGATAAATAATGCTCATGAATCGGGAGCTATGATTTGCGTATTTCCTGAGCTGTCAATAACCGGATATACTTGCGGTGATTTATTTTTTCAGAATACGCTTCTGGATTCGGCATTATCTTCACTGCAAAAAATAATGACCAGAACCTCCGGATACGATATGGTAAATGTTATCGGACTTCCGTTTGCATCTGAGGGCAAAATATATAACTGTGCCGCAGTTATTAATAAAGGAAAGCTGCTGGCTCTTATTACTAAAAAGAATATTCCAAATTATTCTGAATTTTATGAAGCAAGACATTTTACTCCCGGAATGAAAAACAGTCAGGCAGATGTTTTCGGTTACAGTGTACCGATCGGTACAAATTATATTTTCCAGTGCAGCAGTATGCCGGAATTTACCTTTGGAATTGAAATCTGTGAAGATTTATGGGTTGGAGATTCTCCTTCTATTATGCTTGCCAAGGAAGGGGCAAATTTAATTGTAAATTTATCAGCCAGCAATGAAATTATCGGAAAGGCTGATTACAGACGAATGATTGTCAAAGCCCAGTCAGGCAGTCTTTTATGCACCTACATGTATGCAAGTGCCGGAACAGGCGAATCCACGACGGATATGGTTTTTTCGGGACACAGTATAATTTCTGAAAACGGAGCGTTATCTGCTGAATCTGAAAGGTTTACAAACGGAATAATATATTTTGATACCGATCTTCAGAAAATTGAATTTGAAAGGAAACGTTCCAACACCTTTCAGAAATCATCATTAATGCAGAGTGAAAAATATACTAAGATTGACTTTTCCATAAATCATCATGAAGTTAATATAAACAATTATATTTCACCTACCCCCTTTGTACCGGGTAATGATTCAGACATTGATGAAAGATGCAGGGAAATATCCTCGCTTCAAATGTTCGGACTTATAAAAAGACTTAAACATACCGGCTGTAAAACAGCGGTTATTGGACTGTCCGGCGGTCTTGATTCAACTCTGGCACTCATTGTCACTGTAAATGCATTTAAACATCTCGGACTGAATACGAAAGGCATAATTGCCGTTACTATGCCATGTTTCGGAACAACAAACAGAACCTATACAAACGCCTGCCGTCTGGCAGAAGAATATAATACAACTTTACTGGAAATCAATATAAAAGACAGCGTAATACAGCATTTTTCAGATATTGGTCAGGATATAGATACTCATGATGTAACCTATGAAAATTCTCAGGCAAGAGAAAGAACACAGGTATTAATGGACATTGCCAACAAAAACAACGGTATTGTTATAGGAACAGGCGATTTATCAGAGCTTGCACTAGGCTGGGCTACCTATAACGGTGATCACATGTCTATGTATGCGGTTAATTCGTCCATCCCGAAAACTCTGGTAAAATATCTGGTTAAATATGAGGCTGATTGCTCTGACAGTGCTTTAAAATCAGTATTAAATGATATACTTGATACTCCGGTAAGTCCTGAATTGCTGCCGCCTGATGAAAACGGTACTATTTCACAAAAAACCGAAGATCTGGTGGGGCCTTATGAACTGCATGACTTTTTCCTGTATTATATGGTAAGGTATGGATTTTCGCCAAAAAAAATATACCGCATAGCTTGCATAGCTTTTAAAAATCTATACGATAAAGCAACTATATTAAAATGGGAGAAAAATTTTTACAGACGGTTCTTCTCACAACAGTTCAAACGGTCATGTCTGCCTGACGGTCCGAAGGTCGGAACTGTTACATTATCGCCGAGAAGCGATTTCAGATGTCCCAGTGATGCTTCTGCAAATATATGGCTTCAGGAACTTGAAAAAATAAATTAATACGGCGTGAGCCGTATATACATAATGGAGGAAAACATATGAACTACAAAGAAAGCTTTATTAAATTTATGGTTGAAAGCGGTGTTTTGACATTCGGAGAATTTACTCTAAAAAGCGGAAGAAAAGCTCCGTATTTCGTAAATACCGGAAATTACAATACCGGCGCACAGCTTGCTCGTCTGGGCGAATATTATGCTCAGTGCATTCAGGAAAACGGCGTTCAGGCAGATACTTTGTTCGGTCCGGCATATAAGGGCATTCCCCTTGCTGCTGCCTGTAGCATTGCCTTATATAATAAATACGGCGTTGAAGTAAACTACGCTTTTGACCGCAAGGAAGCCAAGGATCACGGAGAAGGCGGAATAATTGTTGGCAAAAAAATGAATGACGGCGAAAAAGTTGCCATTATAGAAGATGTTATTACCGCCGGAACTGCTATCAGAACTGTTCTTCCATTGCTGAAGGATCAGGCTGATGTTGATATTACTGCACTTATAATCTCAGTTGACCGTATGGAAAAAGGCAAAGGTGAACTGTCAGCAGTACAGGAAGTAAAACGTGACTTCGGAATTAATGTTTACTCAATTGTCACTATGGAAGATATTATTGACGCAATAAAAAATGAAGTGATTCCGGGAAAAGAATACTTAGATAAGATGATTGAATACAGAAGCGTTTACGGTATTCAGTAAAAACACTTTTAAAGCTCTTGACAATTTTATGATAATATGTTAACATTATTTTAAAAGTAATGATGGGAATAGTAGTCTTTATTATGACTGGCAGAGAGTCCTTGGATGGTGTAAAAGGATAGTCATATACTGATGAATACGCCCCTGAACTGGTAATCTGAAAATCAAGTAGGAGAATCCGGGTACGCCCGTTAAAGCGTTCAAAGGTCGGATTATATCCGATAAACTGAGGTGGTACCACGGTAAATTACAAAAATTATCGTCCTCTGATGAGTTTTTCTCATTGGAGGACGTTTTTATTTTATATGAAAGGAAATTTGTTATGACATTATTTGAAGAACTTAAAAGACGAGGTCTGATTGCACAGATGACTCATGAAAAGGAAATTGAACAGCTTTTTAACAGCGGGGAATCTATTCCGTTTTATATAGGCTTTGATGCTACTGCTGACAGTCTTCATGTCGGTCACTTCTTACAGCTTGTGGTTATGAAGCATATGCAGAATGCCGGTCATAAGCCGATCGCCCTTCTGGGGACTGCAACTACTATGATAGGCGATCCTACAGGCAAAACAGATATGCGTCCTATGCTTACAGTCGATGAAATTAATCACAATGCAGAATGCTTTAAAAAACAAATGTCAAAGTTTATTGATTTCTCAGACGGCAAAGCTGAAATTGTAAAAAACGGCGACTGGATGCTTAATATGAATTATATTGATTTTCTGAGAAATGTAGGCAGATATTTTTCAGTAAATCAAATGCTTACTGCTGAATGCTTTAAAACAAGACTGGAAAGAGGTTTGTCATTTCTGGAATTCAATTATATGCTTATGCAAAGCTATGATTTCCTGTATCTGTATCAACATAAGGGAGTTAAAATCGAACTTGGCGGAAATGACCAGTGGAGTAATATTTTAGGCGGTGTTGATCTTGTAAGACGTGTGGAAAAGGGCGAGGCTTATGGAATGACATTTACTCTCCTGACTACAAAAGAAGGCAAAAAAATGGGTAAAACTGAAAAGGGTGCTCTCTGGCTGGATCCGGACAAATGTTCTCCTTATGATTTCTATCAGTATTGGAGAAATGTTGACGATGCAGACGTAATGAACTGCCTGAAGCTTCTGACATTTATTCCTATTGAAGAAATTGAAGAAATGGAAAAAACTATGGAAGGTGCTCAGCTGAACAAGGCTAAAGAAATGCTTGCTTTTGAAGTTACAAAAATGGTTCATGGCGATGAAGAAGCAAAAAAAGCTATGAGAGCCGCAAAGGAAGTATTTTCAGGTGTCGGAAACAGTAAGGATATGCCCACAACATGCATTCCTGAAAGTGATCTGGATAACGGACAGATTGGTATACTTACACTTCTTGTAAAAGCTGGTCTTGCATCCTCTAACGGCGAAGGAAGAAGACTTGTACAGCAGGGCGGAATTTCTGTAAATGATGAAAAGATTTCTGATCCGTCTGTAAAAATTGATCTTTCAAATGAAGTTATTATTAAAAAAGGCAAAAAAGTATTCCACAAGGTTATCAAGGCTTAAAATCATGAAACTTAAAATCAATAAAAAGTATATGGGAGTTATACTCATTATTACATCTGCATTTTGTTTTGCACTGATGAATACTTTTGTACGCCTTTCCGGTGACCTCCCCACCATACAAAAAAGCTTTTTCAGAAATTTTGTTGCAGTAATATTTGCATTTGCTGTATTAAAGAAAAATAAAATACCAATGAAATGGAATAAAGGCAATCTTAAATTTCATCTTATAAGATCAACCGCAGGAACTATAGGAATTTTATGTAACTTTTACGCTATAGACCATCTGGTATTGTCAGACGCTTCAATGCTTAATAAAATGTCACCCTTCTTCTCAATAATTTTTTCACTGATTTTTCTTCGTGAAAAAGTTACGGTTACACAGTCTTTATTAGTAAGTTCCGCATTTATCGGCAGCTTGTTTATTATCAAACCGACATTTAATGGAATGGAAATACTGCCTGCTGTTATAGGATTTATCGGTGGAATGGGTGCAGGTGCTGCCTATACAACAGTAAGATATCTGGGTAAAAGAGGTGAAAAAGGACCTTTTATTGTCTTTTTCTTCTCTTCATTTTCATGTCTGGTAACTCTCCCCTATCTGATTTTCAATTATCAGCCTATGAGCATAAAACAACTCATATTTCTTATTTGTGCCGGTCTGGCAGCCGCAGGAGGACAATTTTCAATAACTGCTGCTTATTGCTATTCTCCGGCAAAAGAAATTTCTGTTTATGATTATTCACAGATTATTTTTGCTGCTTTGCTTGGATATTTCCTGTTTGACCAGATTCCGGATGTCTATAGTTTTATCGGGTATATTATAATTATTATATCAGCAATTATAATGTTTATATATAATAAAAATAAAGATATAAAAATCAAAACAGATAAATTGTAAGGAGATTGATAAATAATGATTTATACTGTTACCTTCAATCCTGCCCTGGACTATGCTCTTATATCTGATGAAATAAAGCTGGGATTTACAAACAGAAGCAAAGATGAATATCTTATGACTGGCGGAAAAGGTATAAACGTTTCCGCCATGCTTAGTAATCTGGAAATAGAAAACACAGCTCTTGGATTTATTGGAGGATTTACCGGACAGGAAATAAAAAAACGTGTTCTTATGAGTGGCTGTAATTGTGATTTTATAGAAGTTGACGGACTTTCAAGAATCAACGTCAAAATAAAATCTGATGCTGAAACAGAAATAAATGCAAGTGGTCCGAAGATTGAAAAAAAAGATATTGAATTACTGATAAACAAAGTAAAAAAACTTCATAAGGGCGATTATCTTGTACTTGCCGGAAGCGTCGGAAACGGTGTTTCCGATGAGGTTTATTCCGATATCATGAAAAATACTGACAAAGAAGTCAAAATCGTTGTAGATGCAGCTGGAAAACTTCTTTTAAATGCAATAAAAGAAAAACCGTTCCTGATAAAGCCAAATAATTTCGAGCTTAGTCAGATTGCCGGAACAGATATAGGAAATAACAGAAAAAAGGCTCTTGAATATGCTGATGTTCTTCATGAAATGGGTGCTGAAAACGTTCTTGTTTCCTTTGCAGGCAACGGTGCTGCTTTTTCATCAGTAAACGGACTTAAGCTTGAATCTGAAGCACCAAAAGGAACAGTTATTGATTCTGTCGGTGCCGGAGATTCTATGGTAGCGGGATTTATCGCCGGATGGACAAAAAATCAGGATTACACAAATGCTTTCAGAATGGGAATTGCTGCCGGAAGTGCAAGTGCATTTTCAAAAGGATTTGCATCAAAAGAAAAAACAGCTGCACTATATAATACGATAAACAAAATATGCATATATTAATATACATAAAATACCTTATTTAGCCTGAAGATTTATGTATCTATATTTTACCAAGGCAATCCGCACTCAATCGCTCTGACCATTTTCGGGTGACGAATTACAAAATGAATAACCGGACTTTTATGCTTTGAAATCAGCACCCATTCGCCATGTTTCATCTGAATCTGGATATTTTTGAAAACCCGGGTGTGCTGTGCTGAAACAGTATAGTTTTGATATTTTTCTGCTAGTGCCATTGTCTGATTATAATGTTCCAGATACTCTTCATAGGTATAGTAAATTTCATGTTCGTAAAAAGCACCTGACAATGACAGAGTTAATGGAGAAACTGTATATTCTTCCTTGGAAATAACTGGTATCATATCCTCTACGGAACTAATTGTCACTGTTTGTATAAAATATTTTTTAATTGTATTCAGATATTCTAAAAACATTTGTTGATTATTATTTGAAATATGATTTTGTTCCAATATACGTTTGAACAATTCATCTGAAATTGTATATAATGGAAGGGTCGCATGCAAGTTGCATAGCTCCCCTTCTTTTTTTGACTCATCAGAAAGAAAACTATAAAACTTGTCCTTAGACTCTTCAGTAAAAATGTCCATAAGAGGAAAGGCTTTTGAGAGAATATGATTTGATTTGTTACGATAATACGCAACCTCTTGTCTGGAATTGGTCAGATAGTATTTTCCGTCATCATGATGCCCGTTGATACACTCTCCTGCAAGAGCCGCCGCACCTGAAACATAATTCAGATGGTGATAGATGTTTGTATTCAGATTTTTCAGGTAATACGGTGTTATCTGTCCTGTCATGTAAATGGGTATCCACGCCTCCAAGCCCAGTATCATCTCATTCATAGGTCTGTCAACGTTGTGTATCATATTCATATGCAGACCCTTTTTAAGACAGGCGGCAATGCCGAACATCCACTTTTTATTGAACTCCATATCTTCCGCCATGTCAGCCATAGGCATATCACTGTTCATAAAAATCGGTTCTCTGGAACGTGAAAGGGCAGTTGCCTTGAAGAAATCAAGCTCGCCCTGTTTCATCTGATCAATGCCATAATAGTTTTTTGAAGACGGCAGACTGAACGGTGCAGTAGGTACTTTTAATTTATCAAATTTAATGATAGTAATATACTCGTTCAGATCAAATTCGTCCAGCTTTTTCAGATAATCACCGATGCCGTCCTTTGTATTTTCCGGTGCTTCACTGCTGCAAAGATAATTGATAACCGCCGCTGTAAAATCAGTATGTACCGGAGTACCGCTTTCAGGGATATAGCCAATGAGTTTGCAGATATGGTCTGTCTCCTCAGAATCGCTGTATTTCCTCATCAGAAAACGGCTGAGACTTTCTGCAAATTCATTTATATCCGCAGGTATGCGCTGTCCTTTCTTGATTCTTGACAGATAGGACGGGTCATATCCCATGCTTTTGGCAAGTTCGTTCAGATTTATCTGCAAAGTATTTACAAGATTTTCAAAATTACAGGAAAACTGCGTATTATCCGTGTCCACAACACCAAGCTCTTCCATAAATCGTGAGAAAACACAGTCGCAGGAAATATCCGTTTGTCCGTTTTTATGTGCAATGCCTGTTATTCCTGCCGCAAGCTTTTTGAGAGTATCTGTTTCAGGTATTCTCTGACCGTTACGGTATCTGCTCAGTGACGCAGGAGTCAGACCGGAGGCTTTCGCAAGCTCACTGGCTGTGCAGTTCAATATGCTTATATATTCGTTCAGTAATTTTGGAAATGTCATAGTCATGATCCTTTCTTGTGTTTGTTTCTATTATAGCATAAAATCGAAGATTATGATATTGCTTTTTTCTGTTTTACCGATTTGGCATTGACTACATGGTAAAATCTCTTTATTGTTATGTACATATATGCTATAATTTATGTAAACAGAATTAAGTAAAAAATTTTAATGCAAAGATTTGCAAATTTGTATTAAGGAGGAACCAATATGACCAAAAAAACTATCCGCCGCTTTTTAGCAGCAGTCACAGCAGCAGTTGCGGTCGCAGGCTGTTACTCGGTATATACTGCTTATGTTCCGAAAACAACACAGCATGAAATCGTAGTTTTTGCAGCAGAAACATCAGGAGATTTTGAAATTTCTCAGAAGACAGACGCTGACCTTAATTCTTATTATGTAATCACAAAATATACCGGCAGTGCTGTAAGCCTGACGATTCCTGCGGAATTTACTGTGGACGAAACAACACTTCCTGTTAAAGTTATTTCCAGCAGTGCATTCAAAGGCAACACAACGCTTGAATCTGTAGTCATTCCGGAAGGTATCACAGAAATCGGAAGTGAAGCGTTCAGTGGCTGTACCAGCCTTGCTGATGTTTCTTTCCCGACAACGCTTACCACGCTTGCCAGTTCTGCTTTCAAAAGCTGCCCTATTAAAGATCTGACAATAAACGGAGATTTAACCAGTTATTCGTCTTCCGCATTTAATGTTGATGCAGTTGAATCAATCACATTTGGCGGTGAAGTAACTGTAATACCTGCAGAAATGTGCAAGAGAATGACAAATCTCAAAACAGTCACAATATCCGATAGTGTGACGGAAATTGGCGTCAGTGCATTTGAAAAATGTACATCTCTGACGGAAATTGACATTTCAGACAGCGTAAAGACAATTGGTGATTATGCATTTTATGGATGTACGGCTCTTGCTTCTGTTGATATAGGAAACGGAGTTGAAACTATCGGAGAACAGGCATTTTACGTTTATCCGGGCGGCATGCCGCTGACCAATATAACATTCGGAAACAGTCTGAGAGAAATTGGTACAAATGCATTTACCTATGCGTCAATTAAAGGCACATTGGAGCTTCCGGACAGTCTGGAAGTAATAGGTGAATCTGCATTCGGCTGGTGCGATGAAATTACCGATGTTGAATTCGGAACAAACACAAAGACAATCGGAAAAAGCGCATTTAAGGGCTGCGACAAGCTGATTGAAATAAATCTGAATGAAGGACTGACTGAAATCGGTGCAAACGCTTTTGAAGATGTTGACCTTTTTGGCAGGATCACTATCCCCAATGGTGTAAAAACAATCGGTGAGTATGCATTTTATAATTCCAGTACTCCGCAAATTACAGCGGTTACATTACCGGATACCCTTGAAGAAATCGGTGCCTATGCATTCCGTGGCAATCCTATAACCAGATTGGTTATTCCGGATTCTGTTACAAGCATTGGCGGCGGTGCATTTTATGAGTGTAAAAACTTAAAAAGTGTAGAATTATCAGCAAACCTTGAAAGGATTCCCGTATCATGTTTTGAACTTTCAGGCATTGAAAGTTTAGTGATTCCGGACAGCGTCAAATCAATCGGTGCTTCTGCTTTTAAAAATTGCGGTTCTCTTAAAGAACTGACTTTCGGAAACGGTCTTGAAACAATTGAAGACGAGGCATTTGAATTTGCAGATATTTCCTGTTTAAGATTTCCTGATTCGCTGAAAGAAATAGGAAATAATGCGTTTTATAACAATGCAGGTCTGGAACAGATTCAGAACTGGCCTGCCTCTTTAGAAACACTTGGTGAGTCAATATTCTGCCAATGCAGCAGTTTGCGTGAAATTCCCACCATTCCTGCACAAATCGGTGAAATACCTGTCCAGTTATTCAGCGGATGCCCAAACCTTACCCATGTTGAGATTGAAGAAGGGATAACTGCCATAGGTGACAGTGCATTCAGTGAATGCGGACTGACTGAAATTGTAATTCCTGACAGCGTTCTGACTATATATGCCAATGCATTTGCTTATAATAATCTTCAGGATATTATCATTGGCAGCGGCGTGACAAAGATTGCTTCAAGGGCATTTGCTGTTAATCCAGATGCAAAAAATATTTATGTTCCCGATAATGTTGAATCTATTGGTGCTCAGGCATTCGGATATGGAATTGATGTTAATGATCCATCAGGAGATCTTGTTGTTATGGAAGATTTCACTATCTATGGAACCAGCCAGACAGTTAAGGACTATGCTGCAGATTACGGCGTAAACTATGCTGATTCAAGCACAACAACTCCGGCAGTTACAACTAAAACTTCAACTTCGGAAACGACTGTAACCACAACTGTAAAGTCAACATCATCCAATACGGGAACAGATAATACATCAGCTTCTGATACTGCGGCAACGACAGTAACTGCAGCTGTTACTACCTCAACTACAACTGCAGTTATTCAGGAAACTGTTAAGGGAGACTCCAACGGTGATGGAAAATTAGATGTAAGAGATGCGGCTTTCATTGCCAGAAAGCTTGCAGAGCGAAAGGAAAATGAACTTCCTGAATGGGCTGATTTTAACGGCGACGGAAAGGTAAATGTCAGAGACGCAGCAGCAATTGCAAGAGTGCTTGCAACCAATCATTCAAATTAAGTTTATTATTGCCTTCTAAATTCTTCCCTTTTAATATATGAAATTATGTAAACCTCCAAAGTAGTGTAATATGTAAGAAACTACTTTGGAGGTTAAAATTTTGTCAATTTTACACCTCAGAAAATATCATACGAACTTATATAAAGCTATACTCCCCTTTTCATCTTGTGAATACACAAAATTTATAAACCTGCGGCTTTTTTAGAATTTGTATTTATCCGTACACTTTAAAAAATATTATACATTGAATTTTCTGAAAGTATATATCCGATGTTAAGTTTAAAAAAATATCAGATGAATATTTCTGCAAAATAAATTTGTATTGATAAATTCGGGAAAATGTATTATAATTATTAAAATACAAATAAAATGAGAAAGGAGAAATACTATGCTTGAAAATTTCACTGAATTTATGAGTGAAATGGCTGATAAGCTGTCAGCGTTTAAAGAAATTATATCTGCCGTCGGACTGCTTGTTGTGGATATATGTGCTCTTGTAATAATCTGTTTCTGTGTCAAGGAAAAAAAGACTGTTCAGAAGCAATGGGGAAAAGCTGCACGGCATATGGTTTTAACAGATTTAAGCGGAGAGTTTATATTTACTCTCAATTCACAGGAGGTTCTGATGGGCAGACACATATCCGCCGATCTTCGCTTTCCGGATATGTCTGTTTCCAGATATCACGCTCTGCTGAGCTTTGAGAACGGCATCTGGACCATTACAGATCTTGATTCGACCTCGGGGACTTTTGTAAACGGGCAGAGAATAAAACAAAAAAAACTCAGGAATAATGATGAAATAAAAATAGGAAAAAAAATACTATATATAAGGAGGATGAAAGCGTAAATGTATAAAAATGGACTGTTTTACGGAGGAATAACAATGCTGTCACTGCTGACGCATATTTCTCTTCTTGCTATAGTATTTGTCAAAGGCGAATATGACAATATATTTGATCCGGTATTGCTTTCAGTTGCTGTTTTGGGACTTGATATAGTATACTTTTGCATACTTAAATTTTTAAAGCAGAATACATATACTTTTGATATTTTATTTATAACTCTTCTGAATATGAGTGTTATTTTTCAGTCTTGTTTCGGAAAAGTGGGATTTGCTGTAAAGCACTATATTTTTGCAGTTGCTGCTCTTATATGCTGTCAGATAGGATACAGACTTGTTCAGGATTATAAATTTATTGAAAAACATAAATATATATTTTATGGTATTATAGGAGTACTTATAATTTCAATAATTCTGTTTACAGGAAGCAGAGGCATGTGGATTAATCTGGGTTTTATTACCATTCAGCCTTCTGAATTTATCAAGCCATTTTTTGTGCTTGTATTTGCAACATCTCTTGCTGCACAGCAGAACAAGAAAAAATTAATCGGAAATATAAAAATAGTATGTGATAACTGGATTCTGCTTGGTATTACAGGACTGATAGTTCTTCTTCAGTGGTGGTGCAGAGATCTTGGAAGTCTTCCGACATTTGCAGCAGTAGCTGCATGCGGATTTATAATGAGAATATGCTATCCTAAAGCAAAACTTTCAAAAAAAATGCTTATTGGAATAGGCATTGCCGGTCTTGCAGTAATTATAGTTGCCCTGAAATTTGCTCCCGGATATGTTCAGGACAGACTTCATGTTGATATATGGAGCGATCAGACAGGAAACGGATGGCAGCAGTGTCAGGCACTGATTGCAATTGCAGAGGGAGGATGGTTCGGCAAAGGTCCGGGACATGGTAGACTTTACAAGGTTCCGGCAGCTGATACAGATATAGTATTTTCTTCGATCAGTGAAGAATGGGGGCTGCTCACTGCATTGCTTGCAGTTTTTATGATAATGCTTATAATTGTTACATCGCTGATAAACAGACCACGTTCATATTTTCATACAACACTTACAGTGGGTGTTTCAGCTGTATTCGTAGCACAAATGGCACTTAATATATTCGGATCATGTAATATGATTCCATTTACCGGCGTTACGATCCCCTTTATTTCACAGGGCGGAAGTTCTATGCTTTCCTGCGGACTAATGGCGGGATTTTTAAAAGCAGGTCAGGCAATGGTTTATCCGGTACCGGAAAAGCGTCCGGTTCCAAATCAGAACAGGAGAACAGTATGAAAAGTTTAAAGCGCGGAAGCAATCTTATAACTTTAATGCTTCTGGTATTTATAATAGGGCTGTGTTTGCTGGTAGTTAAAATCCAGATGGAGGCATCGTTTTATATCAGCAATTCAGGCTCAAGAAATTTAGGATATATTTACGACAGAAATGGTGATATTATTTTTGATGATAATGCACAGGAAGGTCAGTATGAAGACGGTTATTTCAAGGATCTTGGCAATCTTATAGGTGATGCAAGCGGTCAGATGACCAATACTCTTGTTGCAAGGAATATTGAAAAACTCAGCAATTACAGCTTTACCTCGGGAATAACCAATAAAGGAGGCAAGGCTGCAATTTATTCAACTATAAATCATGATGCAAACGAAAAGGTATACAGTGCTTTCGGAGATAAGGAAGGCTGTGCCATTGCTTATAATTACAAGACAGGAGAGATTCTTATTTGTGTCAGCCGACCTTCGGTTGATCCTTTGAAGGGATATGAAGATCTTGAGGAAGGAAGTCTTTTATGCAAGGCATTTTATAAAACTGTTCCGGGCTCTACTCAGAAAGTTGCTACTTTAATTTCAGCAACAGAAACCATGGGAATGGATAAGCTTATGGAAAAATCATACACCTGTAACGGAGTATATACCAATAAAACTGGTCTTGATATTGTTTGCCATAATTCTTACGGACACGGTACTCAGAATATCCGTGAAGCTTTTGCCAACAGCTGTAATCCTTTTTTTGCACAGTTGGTTGAAGATCCTGACTGGTCTCTTGCAGACATTGAAAACTGCTATAAAAAGCTTGGATATTCAGTAAACGGTTCTCAAGAGGGAGAAATATCCATTGACGGTATTATAAGCGAAAAGGCCTCTACAACTCTTTCAGATAAAAATGAATTTAACACACAGTGGAGCTGTATAGGTCAGGGAACTTCTCTTGTAAGTCCATGCCAGATGATGATGTGGCAGAGTGCAATTGCAAATGAATCGGGAAAATCCACAATGCCGTATCTTATAGATCATGTTACTAATGTAAACGGACGTACTGTTGAAACCGCTTCTACCAGCTATTCTGAGCAGCTTTTCACAGAAAAGACAGCATCTGATGTAAAAGACATTATGCTTGAAAACGGTCTTAATTATACAGGAAAAATTCCGGGATATACATTAGGCGTAAAAAGCGGTACTGCACAGGTAAAAGACGGTGAAGAGGAAAATTCCCTTCTTACAGGATTTGTTGATGATGAAGATTTTCCGATAGCTTTTGCAATTTTAATTGAAAACAGACAGTCCTATGACATTTCAACTGAGAGCATAGCTTCTGTGATTCTGGATAGTTTAAATTAAAGAAATTCATGTTCAGTTTAAAAAATTATTATATTCCTATTGACAATTTTAAAAAAATAGTGTATCATAAACTTACAATAAAAGGGAGTAGCCGGCAGGGAAACCTGTTTATGACTGCGTCAGTACGATTAATTCATTAATCCGTGGCATATCTAAACGGCAAGACTTTTGTTGAAATCAGTTTTTACATGCAATATATGTATTGTAAGGATTGGTTTCGGCAAAGGTCTTTTTTTATTACCCACAAAAAATAAAAGGAGCGTAAATATTATGAAAAGTTACCAGATTCAAAAGGATAAGCTTATTGAACAGCTGGGGTCATCTGTAAATGGTCTTACTGATGATGCGGTTGAGCGTAATCAGAAGAAGTATGGCAAAAATGAGCTTAAAGAAAAAAAATCCAAAAGCGTACTTATGATTTTTCTGGAGCAGTTTAAGGATTTTCTTGTTATTATACTTATTATTGCAGCAGTAATATCTGCAATTTTAGGAGATGTGGAAAGTACTGTTGTTATCCTTGCTGTAATTACCATGAACGCTGTAATTGGAACTATACAGACTGTTAAAGCTGAAAAATCACTGAACAGTCTTAAAAAACTGTCAGCACCTGGTGCAAAAGTTATTCGTAACGGAAACACGATTGTTATTCCTTCAGATGAAGTAACCATAGGTGATATTGTAGTTCTGGAAGCAGGCGATTTTATATGTGCTGACGGCAGAATTATAGAAAATGCAAGTCTTAAAGTAAACGAAAGTGCATTGACAGGCGAAAGCGTAAACGTTGAAAAAACTGATGAGGAATCTGATAAGGAACTTCCTCTGGCTGACAGAACAAATATGGTTTATTCCGGAAGCTTTGTTTCCTATGGAAGAGGAAAATTTATTGTAACAGATATTGGAATGAATACTGAAGTTGGAAAAATTGCCGGATTAATAAATGATGCCAGTGAAAGAAAAACTCCTCTTCAGGTAAATCTTGATAATTTCGGAAAAAAACTTTCAATTGGTATTATGATAATCTGTGCAATTGTTTTTGGTTTAAGTGTATTCAGGGGCGAAAAAATAATGAATGCATTTTTATTTGCAGTAGCATTGGCAGTAGCTGCAATTCCGGAGGCATTAAGTTCAATTGTGACTATAGTTCTTTCCTTCGGAACTCAGAAAATGTCAAAAGAAAATGCAATTATAAGAAAGCTTCAGGCGGTTGAAGGACTGGGAAGCGTATCAGTAATCTGCTCTGACAAAACAGGAACGCTGACACAGAATAAAATGACCGTTAAAAAATTCTATGCTGACGGTGAAATAATTGATTGTGAAAAAGGAAATTTTGAAAATGATCATCAGAAAAGACTTTTGCTTGCAGGTATACTTTGTAATGATTCAGTATGTAAAAACGGTACTGAAATCGGAGATCCTACAGAAACAGCTCTTGTAAATTTCGGACTGAAATATAATTTTAATTTTGAACGCATCCGTGAAAAGTATCCTCGTCTCGGAGAAATTCCTTTTGATTCTGACAGAAAGCTTATGTCTACAGTACATGAAGTCAACGGATCGCTTACAATGATCACAAAAGGTGCGGCAGATGTTCTTCTGGACAGAATGAAACTGACTGAAAAAGAAAGAAAAGACATTATTGAAGTTACTGGAAATCTTTCTTCCCACGGACTCAGACTGCTTGCATTCGCATATAAAGAAACAGAAAAAACTGACATTTCAGTTTCAGATGAAAACGACCTTGAATTTATGGGACTTATTGCTATGATGGATCCTCCGAGAGAAGAATCAAAGGCGGCTGTTGCAGAATGTATAGGCGCTGGTATAAAGCCTGTTATGATAACAGGAGATCATAAGGTTACTGCTGCCGCAATTGCAGCAGAGATAGGTATTTTAAAGGACGAATCTGAAGCCGCAGAGGGCTGTGAAATTGATGATCTTACAGATGAGCAGCTTAAAGAATATGTTCCCACAAAATCAGTCTATGCCAGGGTGTCTCCTGAACATAAAATCAGAATAGTTAAGGCATGGCAGGACAGAGGCAATATTGTTGCCATGACTGGTGACGGAGTAAATGATGCTCCGGCTCTTAAACAGGCAGATGTAGGAGTTGCAATGGGCATTACAGGAACTGAAGTTTCAAAAGATGCAGCATCAATGGTTCTTGCAGACGATAATTTTGCTACTATCGTAAAAGCCGTTAACAACGGACGAAATATATATGCCAATATAAAACGTTCAATACAGTTTCTTTTATCAGGTAATACTGCCGGAATATTTGTAGTTCTTTTTGCATCCCTTGCGGCACTTCCTGTTCCGTTTGAAGCAGTCCATCTTCTTTTTATTAATCTTCTTACTGATTCACTTCCGGCTATAGCTCTGGGACTTGAACCGCATACCAGTGCTGTAATGAAAGAAAAACCACGTCCTGTAAATGAATCAATTCTCACCAGATCGTTTATGACAAGTGTTTTGTCAGAGGGACTTATAATAGCAGCAGCAGCGATTATATGTTTTCTTTTCGGACTCAAAACAAATCCGTCTGCGGCAAGTACAATGGCATTCGCAAGTATATGTCTTTCAAGACTTATACATGGCTTTAACTGCAAATCGGACAGTCCGGTTTTATTTACAAAGAAGTTTTTTAATAATAAATATCTTTTTATGGCATTTGGTCTGGGACTTATTTTACTCTGCCTTGTAATGTTTGTACCGGGCATTTCCAGTGTGTTCAAAATTGAAGCAATAAGCACAATACAGGCTGCATTAATTGCCGGAACATCATTGGGAACAATGCTTTTAATACAGCTTTGTAAGCTTATAAAGAAGATTTTAAGGAATCATTAAAAAATACTTTTGGCATTGAAATATTTAAATGATTATGCTATAATAATCCTGTAATTACGGGCAGAGCAGAAAATTTTAATCTGTCTGTCCGACTTTTTATAGGAGAACTTTAAATTATGAAATCTGATGAAAATACCTACAAATATCTTATATATCTGACAAAATGTGCTATAAATGATATTCAGCCGGATGACAAACCAGACACTGTTGATTTTAATAATTTATTTGAGATTGCAAAATTTCATAAAATTGCTAATACTGTTTTTTATAGTATTGACAAGCTCAGAGAAAAACCGGAAAAGGAACTTTACAGTAAATGGAAATATATTCGGGACGAATTAATTGCAAAAGATATTATTCAGCATGCTGAGTTTGATAAAATATGCACTGCTATGGCAGAAAACAAAATTAATATTCTGCCGCTTAAAGGAATAGAACTTAAAAACCTCTACCCTGCTTCAAATATGAGGTTCATGTCCGACCTTGATATACTTATTAATAAGGAAAATGCACATCAAGTTCATGATATAATGAAATCCTTAGGATATAGCTGTGACAATTTTTTAAAAGGTAATCACGATGTTTATTTTAAAAAGCCTTATATGAATGTGGAAATTCACAGGGAACTTGTAAGTCCGGTATACAGTCAGTTTTATAATTATTTCAAAAATGGATGGGATAAAGCTTATGAACAAAAACCATACATATATGAATACAGCGTCGATGACAGCTTTATATTTTTAGTTTCTCATGCGGCAAAGCATTTTTTAAAGTCCGGTACAGGAATTCGTACAGTTATGGATATCTATATTTATATGAAAGCAAATAAAGATCTTATGGACATGGATTACATAACCGGAGAGTTTAAAAAAATCGGAATAGAAGAAATATTCCAAAATTTTCTTTGTCTTTCTGAAAAATGGTTTGGCAGCGGAGCAAAGTGTGATGAAAAATTTGAAAAGTCAGTTCTTTCAAGCGGTATTTATGGAACAATTGAACAGCAGATAAATAACTCCATTAAAGAAAATGGAGAGAGATTTTATATTTTAAAAAGAACTTTTCCGTCCTATACCATGATGGCTGACCAGTTTCCGGTACTGAGAAAACTTCCGTTTCTTTTGCCGTTTTTATGGATATGGCGGCTGATTTATTCTGTTGTAATGAAAGGCGGAAAAGTCAGAAAAGAATTAAATATGTACATAAAACGTAACAAGGGAGGAACTGAATAATCATGCTGCAAACAGCATCAGAATTTATCAGCAGATGTTTTTTAGTAATTCCGGTTTTATTAATAATATATTTTATAATAATAAATATTATTTCATTGATTATATTTTATATTGATAAACAACGTGCCATAAAGCATCAATGGAGAATACCAGAAGCCACGCTTTTAACTGTCGCCTTTATTGGCGGAAGCTTTGGAGCATATGCTGGTATGAAGCTTTTCAGGCATAAGACAAAGCATGCAAAATTTTATATATCAGTCCCGTTGTTTATGTTGCTTCATATTATAATTATTGTTATGGGGATTTATGGAATCACATTGATATAATAAGTTAAATATAAAACGGTTTTTCTTTTTTCAATGTATTGATTTATGAAAAATAAATGTAAAAAGGTGTTAATTGCACTTCCCTTTTAAATACAAAAATATTATAAGTATTGACCAAACAGGTTAAATTTATTCAAAATTTGAAAAAACACTTGATTATGAACGAAAAATGTTATATAATAAATGCATATGCTGTATTAAGGTTGATTTAATCGCCTTAAAACGAAAGGAGTAATTATATGATTTATTCTAATGAAGTAGAAAACATGTGTCCTGTCAGACAGGGCGTTGCTCATGGCGCAGCTCCGATTCCGGAAGAGGCAAAATGGGTAAAGGCAACCCAGATCACTGATATTTCAGGCTTTACACATGGTGTGGGCTGGTGTGCTCCGCAGCAGGGTACCTGTAAGCTTACTCTTAATGTTAAAGATGGTGTTATTCAGGAAGCTTTGGTTGAAACAATCGGATGCTCTGGTATGACTCATTCAGCTGCTATGGCTGCTGAAATTCTTCCTGGAAGAACTATCCTTGAAGCTCTGAATACTGACCTTGTCTGTGACGCTATCAACACAGCTATGAGAGAACTTTTTCTCCAGATCGTTTATGGACGTTCACAGAGTGCTTTCTCTGAAGATGGTCTTGTAGTAGGCGCTGGTCTTGAAGATCTCGGTAAGGGGCTTCGTTCTCAGGTAGGTACAATGTATGGTACTCTGGCAAAGGGTCCTCGTTACCTCGAAATGACAGACGGTTATGTTACAGGTATTGCTCTTAACGAAGATGATGAAATCATTGGCTATCAGTTTGTAAACTTCGGCAAAATGATGGATTTCATCAAGGGCGGAGATGACGCAAACACAGCTTTTGAAAAAGCTAAGGGTCAGTACGGAAGAGTTGCTGATGCAGTTAAAATTATTGATCCGAGAAAAGAATAAGGAGGATTTGTAAAATGGCTTTATTTGAATCATATGAAAGAAGAGAAAAGCAGATTCTCGCTGTTCTTGAACAGTACGGCATCAAGACAATTGAAGAATGTGCTGATGTTTGCAAGGCTAAGGGTCTTGATATATACAAGCTTGTTGAAGGAATTCAGCCTATCTGTTTTGAAAATGCAAAGTGGGCTTATACTGTAGGCTGTGCTATTGCTATCAAGAAGGGCTGCACAAGAGCTGCTGACGCTGCTGCCGCTATCGGTGAAGGTCTTCAGGCTTTCTGTATCCCGGGTTCTGTTGCAGATCAGCGTAAGGTAGGTTTGGGTCACGGTAATCTTGGCAAGATGCTCCTTGAAGAAGATACAGAATGTTTTGCATTCCTGGCAGGTCATGAATCTTTTGCAGCAGCAGAAGGTGCTATCGGTATCGCTGAAAAGGCTAACAAGGTTCGTAAAAAACCTTTAAG
>NZ_JBJFHN010000120.1:0-7263 GCF_051893655.1 Porcipelethomonas sp.
GACCTCCTTATTCAAGGAATCCCTTATGATGACGCATCATCAACTGTGATTCCAGTGTTCGAACTGTTTCCAAAGCAACGCTTACAACGATAAGCATTGTTGTACCGCCCATTGAAAGGCTTCTTAAATTTTCGTCTGCCATTCCGAGGAAAATCGGGAATATAGCAATAATTCCAAGGAATATAGCACCAACCAATGTAATCTTTGACAAAACTCTCTGAATATAATCAGATGTAGGCTTACCAGGTCTGATACCCGGAATACCGCCGTTATTCTGTCTGAGCTGATTTGCAATTTCTATCGGATTATACTGCATTGAAACGTAGAAGTAGTTAAATGCAATAATCAGTATAAAATAAATGACAGCATATGAGAACGACTGTGTACTGAAGAAATTCAGAAAACCGTTATAAAATTTCTGCCAGAATCCTTCTGGGGACGCATATGGTCCCTTAAACATTCCTATTGTACTTGGAAGTGACATAAATGCCATTGCAAAGATAATTGGCATAACGCCGCTCATGCATACCTTAATAGGAATATGTGTACTCTGTCCGCCGTATTGTTTTCTTCCTACAACACGTTTAGCATACTGAATCGGAATTCTTCTTTCTGCTTCATTCATAAATACTACGAATCCGATCATAACAACAAATACAATAGCAATACCTATTGAAACAAAAAGGTATTTTGATGGTTCATTCTTTGTAAGTTCAATTAATGTACCGACATCGGTAGGGAATCTTGCAACGATACCTGCAAAGAGGATCATAGATACGCCGTTTCCGATACCCTTATCATTAATTCTGTTGCCCATCCATACAACAAGCATAGCTCCGGCAACAAAGCAGCACACAATAACTATTGCTGCAAACACGCCTTCAAATCCGCTTGTATATTTTACAGCACCCATATTCTTCAATGTGAAGTAATATGCAATTGACATAAATATAGACAAAGCCATAGATACAATAGTTGTAATCTGATTCAGTCTTTTCCTTCCCTCTTCGCCCTCACTCTGAAGTCTTTCAAGAGGAGGCAGGGCATATGTCAGCAGCTGTACAATAATTGAAGCATTAATAAAAGGTGTGATCGACAAAGAGAAAATTGTCGCTTTAGATAATGCACCACCCGTCAGAACGTTCAGGTATTCGAGAAAATTACCATCTGTAGCATTACTGCTCATCCATTCCTGAACTTTTGACAGTGTAAGAAACGGAACCGTCAATGCACTTCCGAATCTGAAAACGATAATGATGAATAATGTGAACAAAAGCTTTTTACGAATTTCCGCAACTTTCCATGCGTTTCTCAATGTTTCGAACACATTAAATCACCTCTGCTTTCCCGCCAGCCTTTTCGATTTTTTCAACAGCACTTTTTGAGAATTTAGCAGCCTTTACAGTGATTTTAGATGTAAGTTCTCCGTTTCCGAGAACCTTGACACCGTCATTTTCTTTCTTTATAAGACCAGAAGCGATCAGCATTTCTGTATCAACAACTGTTCCGTCAACAAATTTGCTCAGGTCAGAAACATTAACTATTGAATATTCCTTCGCAAAGATGTTATTGAATCCTCTTTTCGGAATTCTTCTTGTCAGCGGCATCTGTCCGCCTTCAAATCCGATTCTTACGCCGCCGCCTGAACGGGCTTTCTGTCCCTTATGTCCCTTGCCGGCAGTTTTGCCGTTACCTGAACCGTGACCTCTGCCGATACGCTTACGTTCAGCAACAGAGCCTGGTGCCGGTGATAATTCGTGTAACTTCATGTGCGCACCTCCTTAGCTTATGCTTCCGTAACCTCAACGAGATGAGAAATCTTTTTTATTTTTCCGTTTGTCTGCTCATTATCAGGCTGTACTACAACCTGACCGATTTTCTTAAGTCCAAGAGAATGAGCAGTAGCAATCTGGTCGCTTTTTCTTCCTATAAGACTTTTAACAAGCTTAATCTGCTTTGCCATTATAACGCTCTCTCCTTAACCTAAAATTTCCTTTATTGATTTGCCTCTCTTAGCAGCAACTTCCTTAGCTGTTGTGCATGACATCAATCCGTTGATTGTTGCTCTTACAACATTGCATGGGTTGTTGGAACGAAGAGATTTTGTTCTGATATCCTTGATTCCTGCCATTTCAATAACCGCACGAACCGGACCGCCGGCGATAACACCGGTACCAGGAGCAGCAGGCTTCATAAGAACTCTGCCAGCGCCGAATGCACCGATTACTTCGTGAGGAATTGTTGTGCCGTACATAGGAATCTTAACAAGATTCTTCTTGGCGTCTTCAATACCCTTGCGGATTGCGTCAGGAACTTCGCCTGATTTTCCCAGACCAAAGCCTACTGTGCCGTTTCCGTCACCTACTACAACGAGGGCTGAAAACTTCATAATACGTCCGCCCTTAACTGTTTTAGCAACTCTGTTAATGGAAACAACCTTTTCGGAAAGCTCCAATGCTTTTGCATCTATATTAGCCAAAAGTATTACCTCCTTCTTAGAACTTCAGTCCGTTTTCACGAGCGCTTTGCGCAAGTTCTTTTACTCTTCCGTGATAAAGGAAGCCGCCTCTGTCAAATACAACTTCAGCAATTCCCTTTTCAACAGCACGCTTAGCAACCATTTCGCCAACCTTACGTGCGCCTTCAACGTTTCCGCCGTTTCCTTCAAATTCTTTATCCATGCTTGAAGCGGAACAAAGTGTAACTCCGTTTACATCGTCAATAACCTGTGCATAAATATGCTTTGCTGAACGGAATACATTCAGACGAGGACGTTCAGGAGTACCGGAAATCTTGGAACGAACTCTGGCGTGTCTTTTTGCTCTGGCCTTTTTTGTGTCAGCCTTTTTTATCATTGCAAATTCACTCCTTTATTACTTCTTGCCCTTACCGGCCTTACCTTCCTTGCGGATGATTCTCTCGCCGGCATATCTGATTCCTTTGCCCTTATACGGCTCAGGCGGACGCTTTTCACGAACTTCAGCAGCAAACTGTCCTACAGCCTGCTTGTCAATTCCGTTAATTACAATTTTGTTCGGCTGAGGAACATCAATTGTAATCTGATCAGTTTCTGACATTATAACCTGGTGAGAATATCCAAGATTCATTACAAGATTCTTGCCCTGCTTTGCAGCACGGTATCCAACACCTTCGATTTCAAGAGTCTTTGAAAATCCGTTTGTAACGCCTTCAACCATATTGTTAATAAGCGTTCTTGTAAGACCATGAAGGCTCTTGTTTGCTTTTAAATCGTCAGGACGTGTAACTGTAATAACTCCGTCCTTATATTCAATGCTTAGTGCATTTGAAAATTCTTTTGTGAGTGTACCCTTAGGACCTTTAACAGTAACAATGTTTCCGTTGACTGTAACGTCAACTCCGGCAGGGACACTGATCGGCATTTTTCCTATACGTGACATTTCCCTGTCCTCCTTACCAAACGAATGCTAATACCTCGCCGCCTACATTAAGCTCACGAGCCTTCTTGTCTGTCATGATTCCCTTTGATGTTGAAACGATCGCAATTCCCAGACCCTTTCTAACCTTAGGCATATCTTCACAACTTGAATATATACGTAAACCCGGTTTTGAAACCCTGCGAAGACCTGTAATTACAGGTGACTTTGAATCACTGTACTTGAGAGTAATTCTTATAACACCCTGTTTTCCGTCTTCAATGAGCTGAAAGCTTTTTACATATCCTTCGTCAACAAGAATCTGTGCGATTGCTTTCTTAACATTTGAAGCAGGAACGTCAACCGTGGCGTGCTTTGCGGAATTCGCATTACGAATTCTTGTCAGCAAATCTGCTATTGTATCAGTAATCTGCATGCCAATGACCTCCTTTGTATTTTTACCAGCTTGACTTCTTTACACCAGGAATCTGACCCTTATGAGCCAGTTCTCTGAAGCAGATACGGCAAATGCCGAACTTTCTTAAATATGCGTGCGGTCTGCCGCAGATTTTACATCTGTTGTAAGCTCTGGTGGAATACTTGGGAGTTCTCTGCTGCTTATTAATCATCGCTTTTTTTGCCATTTGAATAATCCTCCCTAATTACTTGGCAAACGGAGCGCCCAGCATTTCGAGCAGCTCTTTTGCTTCTTCATCAGTCTTAGCTGTTGTGATGAAATTTATATCCATACCTCTGACTTTGTCAATCTTATCATACTCAATTTCAGGGAAAATAAGCTGTTCTTTGATACCTGTTGAGTAGTTGCCTCTTCCATCAAAAGAATTCGGATTGATTCCTCTGAAGTCTCTTACACGAGGAAAAGCAACGTTGAAAAGCTTGTCAACAAATTCATACATATTTTCTCTGCGAAGCGTAACCTTAACGCCGATCGGCATACCCTCACGGAGCTTAAAGTTAGCAACAGATTTCTTTGCTCGGCAGATTACCGGCTTCTGACCTGTGATCTGTGTAAGATCATTGACAATAGCATCGATAACCTTTGAGTTTGAAATCGCCTCTCCGGCACCTACATTGACAATAACCTTATCGAGCTTCGGAATTTCCATAACGCTCTTGTAATTGAACTTCTTCATCAAAGCAGGAGCTACGGTATCAACATAATAATCTTTTAATCTTGCCATGTCGTTTCTCCTTCTATTAGAAATTGTGTCCGCACTTCTTGCAGATTCTTACAGGAATTTTCTTTTCCTGGCCTGCAGCGTTTGTCTTGGTTTCAAAGCCGTGACCAACTCTTGTAGGCTTGCCGCATTTCGGGCATACAAGCTGGACCTTTGAAGCGTAAATAGGAGATTCAGCCCTGATGATTCCGCCGGACTGTCCTACTCTTGTAGGCTTCATGTGCTTTGTTATCATGTTGATTCCTTCAACGATAACCTTGCCTTCCTTCGGGCTTACTTCCAGAACCTTGCCGGTCTTTCTCTTTCCGCTGTCTTCATATTTGTCCTTGTAATCACCTGTCAGCAAAACGACTGTGTCACCTGTTTTAACATGTAATTTACTCATCATGACACCTCCATTATAATACTTCCGGAGCAAGGCTTAAGATCTTCATGTATTCCTTATCACGGAGCTCTCTTGCTACAGGTCCAAAAATACGTGTACCTCTGGGGTTTTTATCTTCTTTAATAATAACAGCTGCATTTTCGTCAAAACGAATATAAGTGCCGTCTTCTCTTCTAAGGCCCTTTGCTGAACGCACGATAACTGCCTTTACAACATCGCCCTTCTTAACAACGCCGCCGGGTGTTGCTTTCTTGACAGAAGCCACGACCACATCACCGATATTAGCATATCTTCTGCGTGTTCCGCCCAGAACTCTGATACACATAAGCTCTTTGGCTCCGGTGTTGTCAGCGACCTTCAGATAAGATTGCATTTGTATCACAGCGAGTTCCTCCTTTCAGAAGCGTTTCGCTTAAAACTGCTTCCTCGTCTATAAATTAATTACTTAGCTTTTTCAATGATGTTTGTTACACGCCATCTCTTGTCCTTGGACAGCGGACGTGTTTCCATAACTTCAACACGATCGCCTATGCGGCATTCGTTATTTTCATCATGCGCCTTAAGTTTAACTGTACGCTTGATAATCTTTTTATAAAGCGGGTGTTTAACATTGTCAGCGATAGCAACAACGATAGTTTTGTCCATCTTGTCGCTTACAACTTTACCAACCCTTGTTTTTCTAAGGTTTCTCTCAGACATAGCTAAATCCTCCCTTTCTTACTGTTTAACGCCTGACTTGATTTCGGTTTCACGGAGAACTGTTTTGATTCTTGCGATATCCTTCTTTACAGCCTTTAAGCGAGCTGTATTGTCAAGCTGATTTACAGCAAGCTGAAAGCGGAGCGCAAAAAGCTCTTCCTTTAAGCCGGCCAGCTTTTCATTCATTTCTTCAACTGACATATCTCTGATTTCAGATGCCTTCATTACTGCTCCCCTCCTTGCTCTTCCTTCGCTACAAATTTACATTTAATCGGGAGCTTGTGCATTGCCAGACGCATTGCTTCTCTTGCTGTTTCCTCAGGAACACCAGCAATTTCAAACATAACTCTGCCTGGTTTTACTACTGCTACCCAATATTCCGGAGCACCTTTACCGGAACCCATTCTTGTTCCGGCCGGTTTCTTAGTTACCGGCTTATCCGGGAAAATCTTGATCCATACCTGACCGCCACGCTTGATGTAACGTGTCATTGCGATACGGGCTGCTTCAATCTGATTTGATGTGATCCATGCAGGTTCAAGAGCCTGAAGACCAAAATCACCATAGCTTACCTTGTTACCTCTCGTTGCCTGACCTGTCATACGGCCTCTGTGTACACGACGGTATTTAACTCTCTTTGGAAGTAGCATTACTGGTTACCTCCTTCACTCTTTGCTTCTCTGACTTTATTGTCACGTCTCTGACCGCTGCGTCTTCTGTTATCTCTTCCGCCTCTGTTTTTGTTTTCTTCAGACTTGGAAACTTCACCCTTTAAAACTTCGCCCTTATATATCCATACTTTAACGCCGAGACGGCCGTATGTTGTATGAGCTTCTGCTGTTCCGTAGTCAATATCAGCTCTGATTGTCTGAAGCGGAATTGTACCTTCATGATATGTTTCGCTTCTTGCAATTTCAGCACCGCCCAGACGGCCGGAAACAGTAACCTTGATACCCTTTGCACCCAGACGCATTGCTCTGCCGATAGCCTGTTTCATTGTACGTCTGAATGAAATTCTGTTTTCAAGATCAAGAGCGATCTTTTCAGCAACCAGCTGTGAGTTAATATCAGGGTTCTTAACTTCAACGATGTTTACAGCAACCTGCTTGCCCATCATCTTTTCAAGCTTCTGACGGAGCTTTTCGATTTCTGCGCCGCCTCTGCCGATTACGATACCAGGCTTTGCACAGTGAATGTGGATTCTAACCTTATCTTCAGCGAATCTTTCAATTTCAATTCTCGGAACACCTGCTGCATACAAGTTCTTCTTAATGTAGTTACGAACGTTGTAATCTTCAACAAGAGTGTCGCCAAAAGTTGACTTATTCGCAAACCAGCGAGAATCCCAATCTTTTATAACGCCGACACGCAGACCGTGCGGATTAACTTTCTGGCCCATTATTAAACCTCCTTGGGATTATTCTTTTTCTTTAAGAACAATTGTAACGTGTGATGTTCTCTTCAAAATTCTGTATGCTCTGCCCTGTGCTCTTGGCATGATTCTCTTCATTATAGGACCCGGGCAAACAAAACATTCAGCAACATAAAGGTCATCCTTATTCATGTTGTGGTTGTTTTCAGCGTT
>NZ_JBJFHN010000121.1:0-7194 GCF_051893655.1 Porcipelethomonas sp.
ATAAAAAAACGGTTGCCACCGTATCCAGGAAAGGCAAGGTAACTGCAAAGGCTGAAAATGATGCTGTTCAGGCTGGTACTTCAATTTCAGTAAGCGGTTCTGCACAGCTTTATGCTTACGGTAAACGCAGTCTTACAGCCGGCGACGGATATACTGTTGATATTACCGGAGGAAGCGTTGTTGCAACAAGCAATGAAGAGTTTGTAAATACTTCCGGAATTACTGTAGATTCAATGATTCTCAACTATACTGAAAAACTTGATAAACAGGAAATTTCAATTACTAAAAATGGTTCTGAAGTTTATACAGTAACTCCTGATAAAAAATATACATATGCTCTTATTTGTAACGATGTTCTTACAGACGGTACATATAACGTTTATACAGGCGGTTCACAGATGACTCATGACAGTGCTGCAACAGCCGGAGAATTTGTAAAATCCGGAACCATCGGCACATATAATTCAGTTACTGCAATGGGTACAGTGGTTGTGCCGACTGAAAATACAATAACTCTTGACAATGCCGGAATTTCATTTGAGGGAACAGGAGCTGCAATCAGTGCAGATCTTAAGACAATTACAATTGCACAGCCGGGTACATATATCGTCACAGGTGAAATGGAAGAAGGACAGATTGTAGTTGATGTTGATAAGACAACATACGTTGATGCAACTGTTGAACTTTCTCTTGAGGGAATGTCTCTTACAAATACTTCTACATCACCGATTTATGTTGCAAGCGTTGATGACAAATGCTCTATTTCTGCAAAGAACGGTACTGTAAACACAATTTCTGACGGTACATCAGCTTATACAAATGCTGATGATGACAGCGGTGCTATTTACAGTAAGGATGACCTGAACTTCAAGGGCAAGGGTACTCTTATTGTAAACGGAAATTATGCAGATGCTATTGTAAGTAAGAATGATATTAAGCTCAATAACGGTACAATTCAGGTTACTGCTGCTGATGACGGCATCAGAGGTAAGGATTCCGTAACAATCGGTGATCCGGCAGATACTGATTTCAGCAATCTTAATGTTACTGTAAATGCAAAAGCAGGTGACGGTATCAAGAGTACAGAAACTGATACAACAACCGGCAAGGGATTCATTACTGCAAACGGCGGTACTGTTAACATCACAGCATATTCAGACGCTTTGCATGCTTCACAGCTTATGACTATGAACGGCGGCGACTTCACTATTAAAACAACTGCACAGCAGTCTTCAAGCGGAAGCAGTCAGCAGCCGGGCGGCGGAAGCTGGGGAGGAAGCAGCGGAAGTACAACAACTACTGACGATACAAGTGCTAAGGGTTTGAAAGCCGGATGTACAGATGATTCAGGTACAACAATTGAGGGTACAATCAATATTGTCGGAGGTACATTTGATATTGATACAACTGATGACAGTGTTCATGCAACAAATGTAAATATTACAGGCGGTAATATCAAAGCATCAACAGGTGATGACGGCGTTCATGCTGACCAAAACCTTGTAATAGGCACAGAAGGCAGCACAGATTATAATTCACCTTATATTGATATTATTAAATCATATGAAGGTATTGAGGCTTCTAATATTACTCAGAACAGTGGTACGGTTATGGTAACTTCAAGTGATGATGGTTATAATGCAGCCGGCGGTACAGACAGTTCAGGAACCCAAAACCCAGGAGGATGGGGTCAGGGCGGCTCAATGAGCAGCGGAGACTATGCACTTATAATAAACGGTGGTTATACATATGTTAACGCAAGCGGTGACGGTCTTGATTCAAATGGTTCTCTTACAATAAACGGCGGTTATGTATTTGTATCACAGACAGGCGGCGGAAATTCTCCTATTGACTGTGACAGTACATGGAACAATAATGGCGGTGTTATTATAGCTGGCGGAAGCAATGATATGTTCAGCGAATCAATTCCGGCAAGCTACAAGCTTGTGAATCAATCAGCTAACTTGAGTGCTGGTACAGTTGTTACTATTACAGACAACAGTGGAAACGTTCAGGGCACAATGACATTTGTAAACTCAGCAGCAGCTATTGTTGTTTGTGCACCATCTGACGGTACTGTTTATACCGGAGGAACATTAAGCGGTACAGAATATTTTGCTGTAAGCGAAGGAAACAGCAGTATGAAAGCAGGAAAAGGCGGAACAATTTCCGGAGGTACTGAGCTTTCATCCAATACAAGCGGCGGACAGACTGGTCCTGGCGGATTTTAATTAGTTTTTGCTTTGTATACTCACTCTAAAATAAATTTTCCCTCTCATTTGTAATAAATGAGAGGAATTTTTTTGCAATGTTTAATTTTAGCTGAAATATCCGATGTATATAATATAAGTATAAGTTAGGAATTGTGAAATCTTGATTTGAAATCAGGAGACAGATTCAAAGGGGGAGATTAATATGAATTTCTGGTCTATTGGAAATATAAACAGTTATGTAAAAAATGTGAAGCTTCAGCAGAAATGGAAACAGAAAAAAACTTCCGGAGATTTTTCTAGTAATGAATCCAAAACTGAAAGACAGCGTCTGAATGAACAGTTTAAAAAATCATATATGGAACAAAGAGAAGAAAATACCAGTGATGAAACATTATCTATGATTCATAATAAAATCAATTCCGGTTCAAAGCTTACTAATGAAGAAATGCAGTATCTTCAAAGCAGAGATCCTATGGCTTATCAGAAGATTAAAAATCGTGAAGCTGAAAAAGCAAGTTATGAAAAAGAACTTAAACGATGTAAAACAAAGGATGATGTAAAACGGCTTAAAATGTCCAGAATTAACGGTGCAATATCAGCTATAAATTCTGTTAAGGATAATCCTAATATTCCTGATAGCAAAAAACTTGAAGTAATAAATGAAGTAAATATTAAAATGAAAGATATTGATAATGCCACATATAAATATATAAAAAGCGGTGAGTATTACAGACTGCCGACAGAAGCTGAAAAAAATAAAGCAGAACATGACCTCAGAGAGGCTGAACAGTCAGAGCGTGATGAAATTCAAAAGCGTGAGAACATCAGTAAAATCGATGACAGCTTTTTGGATTTACAGTGTGATTATGAAAAGGATTATGAATCTGAAAAGATATCTGAAATTGCTGGTGAAAGAGAATTTACCCGTATTGAAGCAGAAAATACTCCGGAAGCCATAAAGCTTAAGCGCTCAAAAGCTAAAGCAGCATATCAGAAAACAGATGAATATTTTAGTCGGGAAATATCTGTGGTTTTTAAAGATAAAGGATAAATGTATATATTAAAAATCCGCATATTCAATTGAATATGCGGATTTTTTACAATCTGAAAGCAAAAGAATGCTTTTTAAGATAAAAAAACCGCCTTGCCGTCATATAGCACATAAAACCAAGCTGAATAGCAAGGTGGGTATCCTCCTGAGAGTCTCACGCTCCCTTCGTCCGCAAAAGCGGGAGGTCTGCAATCTTCAGTCAGAGCCGGATTCCCTTTAAAAAAGTGTTGGATTATAAAAACTATATTGACACGTACAAGGCAGAAATTTTAATTTCTAAACATATTATAACACATTCTTTAAAAAAAATCAATAGTAAATTTTAGTGGCAGCAATCACAGTCATCATGGTCGCAGTCACAGTCAAAATCGTCATCAGCCATGATTCTTTCCATGAAAATATCAGCAATTCTGTCAAGTTCGGCTTCATCATCAATGGAAACGAGATAACCGTCCAAATCATTTTCATCCTTTTTAAGAATAACGAAATAATCGTCTTCCTCAAGATTTTCCGGATTAGACTGCTGAGGAATCAGGGCATAATAAACAGTATCATCTTCTTTGTATACATCAACCAGTTCGAAGGTCTGTTCGTTTCCTTCTTCATCTTCAAGGGTAAAAAGATCCGGTTCAAATTCATTTAAATCGGGCATTTGATTTTTCTCCAATCTTTTTTGTTTAAGGCTATTAAACCCTAACATATTAATTATACAACAAACGGAGTTTAAAGTCAATAGTAATATTGCTTGAACATTTTTAATAAAATTGTGCATTTTTTTTAAAGAAAACTGTTGACATTCTATAAAAAAAGTGTTATTATATATACATCAAAGGAAAGCAAATAAAGATACAGATAAAGATGAAAAAACATCTGCTGCAGAAAGTGTCAGTGCAATTCAATCAGATTATTTATTTGCAGACTTTTGAACGATGGTATTTTCGCAAGGCAGTTTAAGGAATCGGAAAATCCTTTTGCGGAAATAAATTTAAATCAGAACGGAGGTATGCTGCCGATGGAATCAGTTGATGAACAGCAGTGTGACGCCATAATTGGTGGCTCTTACTTCTTAGGTGATTTCAAATGAATAAAAAGGGAATTTGAGATAATTGAATTATCTGCATTCCAAGTTGATTTGAATATGATATCTTTGAAATTTCCGTAAGAACATTGAGTTGTAAGTTGTAATTTTAAGTTGGTGTTTCAATTATGGCTTTATTTTGTTCATGGTGTTGAGATGAGAGGATATATCTCAATTTTATGACTTAATGTCTTTACATAGAAAGCAAAGATAATAATATATGAAAAGGTGGTACCGGTGCACTAAATATTAATTGTGAACGTATAATTATTTAGTTAGGATGATGCTGATGAAAATAATTTTAAGGAATAAAAAACCGTGACAGAAGGGGAGTGATTCCGCCAGAAAGTTAAGTTTGAATGTATAAATTATTTTTAAGGTGGTTCCGATGTACTGATAAAGTCGTTATTTATAATAACCTCCATTGGTGAATAAAATTTGAATATATAAAAGAGGACTTGTAAAAAGTCCTCTTTTTTTATGTATCAGGTCCAGACGCTCATTCAAGAAAGTCTTTGACCTTTTTACTTCTGCTGGGGTGTCTTAATTTTCTAAGAGCCTTGGCTTCAATTTGTCTGATTCTTTCACGAGTCACATCAAATTCCTTGCCTACTTCCTCAAGGGTTCTTGAACGACCGTCTTCCAGACCGAAGCGAAGCTTTAATACCTTTGCTTCACGTTCCGTAAGAGTTGAAAGAACATCATTTAACTGTTCCTTTAAGAGCAAAAGAGAAGCGGCTTCAGCTGGTGCAGGAGCTTCGTCATCCGGAATAAAGTCGCCAAGATGACTGTCTTCTTCTTCACCGATAGGAGTTTCCAGAGATACCGGATCCTGAGCTATTCTCATTATTTCCCTGACTCTTTCAACCGGCATATCCAGCGTTTCAGCGATTTCATCTGCAGTAGGATCATGACCATTTTCATGAAGCAGCTGACTGGAAGCTTTTTTTACCTTTGTGATTGTTTCAACCATATGAACAGGAATTCTGATTGTTCTTGCCTGATCGGCAATAGCTCTGGTTATAGCCTGACGTATCCACCATGTAGCATAAGTGGAAAATTTAAAACCCTTGGTATAGTCAAATTTCTCTACTGCCTTAATAAGACCTAAATTTCCCTCCTGAATAAGGTCAAGGAACTGCATGCCTCTTCCGACATATTTTTTTGCAATACTTACAACAAGTCTGAGGTTTGCTTCTGAAAGACGTTTTTTAGCATATGAATCACCGTTTTTCATTCTCTGAGCAAGTTCTATTTCTTCTTCTGCGGTAAGAAGAGGCACACGTCCTATTTCCTTCAAATATATTTTTACAGGATCATCAATAGCAATTCCTTCTGTTGAAAGTGCCATTTCAAGGTCATCACCCAGTCCGGAATCAAGACCCAGTTTAAGGTCGGTATCAGTTGAATAATCATCTACAATTTCGATATTGTAGCTTGCACAGTTATCATAAAAAGTATCCATCTGGGCAACATCAAAGTCCAGCTCTTCCAAAGCATCTGTAATTTCCTTTGTAGTAAGCTTGCCTGTACTTTTGCCCTTTTCCATAAGTGCTTCAATAGTATTTTTTTTATCAGACATATTAACACTCCGTTTCTCAGCGTTTATGCTGCTTTTATGATTTCTTTCTTTTAGCTTTGACAATATTGATCAAGTCATCATCAGAATTAATATTTTTCGGATTATTTTTATAATCAATCAAAATATTTATATAATCTTTAAGATTCTGTTCAGTTATAATGATTTCCCGGTTTTTGGCTTCTATTCCCGTTATTCTTCCCATTTCCTCGTCATTAAATTCACCGGAGAAAGAAGAAAGGGAGAAAATATCATTATCTGCCGCTTTTTTGCAGTAAGAAATGTAAACCCTGCGATAAAATTCCGTAATAAAATGTTCCGGAGAAATAAGGTTTTCCACATAATTTACCTTATCGGGAAATCTGAACAGATATGCTAAAATGCCCTCCTCAGCTTTTACCTGTCTGGGAGCTTTTGACGATTCAGGTACCAACGGGTCGGAATAATAAGGCTTTGATCTTATAGCCTGCCATTCTTTTTTCTTTTCAATATTAATATTTTTCCTGATTTCATCGTCTACCTGAGCACGAAGAACATCTATATTTATATCTGCTTCCTTTGCAGTTTTGGATATATATACGTCCCGTTCCAGACGATTTGAAATTTCTGACAGTACCTTTACAGCATTTTTGAGAAATTTTACTTTATCTGCTTCACTGTCCAGATCAAGACCTGTTTTACATTTTTCAAGTTCAAAATTAATAGCACCTTCTGAATTTTCCAGAAGCATTTTAAACCGTTGTGCACCAAATTTTTTTATATATTCATCCGGGTCTTTAGCGTCGGTCATTTTTAAAACTTTTGTGTTTATTCCGGCGTTTCCCAGAATATTAATTGCACGTCTGGCGGCTTTCTGACCGGCATTGTCGCTGTCATAGGAAATGATAACCTCATCGGCATATGTCTTCATTATCTGTGCCTGATCCGGGGTAAGGGCAGTTCCGAGAGTAGCCACAACATTTTCAAAACCTGCCTGATTAATGGAAATAACATCCATATATCCTTCAGCAAGAATCAGTTTTTTAACCGGAGCATTCTTAGCAAAATTCAAAGAGAAAAGATTCCGGCTTTTTTTGAATACCGGAGTATCTCCGGTATTAAGATATTTCGGAACACCGTCTGTAAGTATTCTTCCCCCGAAAGCGATAACATTTCCCCGCAGATCTATTATGGGAAAAATTACCCTTTCCCTGAACGTATCATAAGTATTCTGATTATTCCGGCTGACGCTTCTGACTCCAGCCTGTATCATTTCCTCGTCCGAATATCCAAG
>NZ_JBJFHN010000122.1:0-30905 GCF_051893655.1 Porcipelethomonas sp.
AGGAGGAATAACAGTCCATCCGTATTTTTTAAGTTTTTCTATATTATCCTGAACAACAGGATTAATATACATATTAGTATTCATTGCCGGAGCAATTATCTTATCACATCTGCATGCAAGAGCAGTAGTTGTCAGCATATCGTCTGCAATGCCGTTTGCAAGCTTGCCAATGACGTTTGCAGTAGCCGGAGCAATAAGCAGTACATCTGCTTTTTGTGCAGCGGATATATGTTTTATATCAAACTGGAAGTTCCTGTCAAATGTATCCACCATACATTTACTTGATGTAAGAGATTCAAATGTCAGCGGAGCAATAAAGTTACATGCGTTTGCAGTCATCATGACATCAGTATCGGCATGCAGCTTTACAAGCCTGCTGCATACGCCTGCCATTTTATATGCAGCTATTCCTCCTGTAATTCCCAACAGTACTGATTTTCCTTTGAGCATTATGATTCCTCCCTGTCTGCAAAATCAGCTTTAGAAAATAGTTCCGTGTTTTTCACATTGTGAAATATCTGTGCAGTGATTATTTTCATCAGTTATAATTACCTGTGGTTTATGATTTTCAGCTTCCTCCAGAGTCATTTGAGCATATGCCATTATGATAACCTTATCTCCGGGCTGAGCGCATCTTGCCGCTGCACCGTTCAAGCAAATCACTCCGGAGTTTTCATCGCCCCTTATGACATAGGTTTCAAATCTGCTGCCATTATTAATATTGACAACCTGAACCTTTTCATATTCCATTATTCCGGAAGCTTTCATAAGTGCAGAATCTATTGTAATACTGCCTACATAATTTAAATTTGCTTCTGTTACCGAAGCACGGTGAATTTTGCTTTTAAGCATTGTAACAGTCATGGTAGCTTTAAGCCTCCCCGAAAATAAAGTTGTCAATAAGTCTTGTTTTTCCTATATAAACAGCGGCGGCAACAAGAATGTTTCCCTCTGCCTTGTCTGTGGGGATTATGGTATCAGCATCAACTGTTTTGACATAATCAATTTTAGCCATAGGTTCCTGTTTAATTACTGAAATAATTTTCTGTGAAACTTTTTTCAGATCCTTTTCGCCGTTTTCCAGCATTTTTCTGCCTTCTGCAAGACTGCGGTTTATTACAAGAGCTGCCTGTCTTTCTTCTGCACTTAAATAAGTGTTCCGTGAGCTTTTTGCAAGACCGTCAGCTTCACGGATAATAGGACAGCCGACTATCTGAACATTAATATTCAGGTCTCTGACCATTCTGCGGATAACTGCCAGCTGCTGAGCGTCCTTCTGACCGAAATATGCTTTATCCGGTGAAACAATATTAAAGAGCTTTGACACTACTGTGCATACACCTCGGAAGTGTCCCGGACGGCTTTTCCCGCAAAGTTCTTCTGTAGGACCTGTCATGTCTACAAAAGTACTGAAATCATCAGCATACATTTCACAGGCATCCGGAGCAAAAATCAGATCTGCACCGGCTTCCTCGCATTTTTTCATATCTCTTTCAATATCTCTGGGATAAGCTTCAAAATCTTCTCCCGGACAGAACTGGATAGGATTTACAAAAATGCTTACAACCACCTTGTCATTTTCTCTTGCTGCCCTGATAAGGCTCTGATGACCTTCATGGAGATAACCCATTGTGGGTACCAGACCAATGGAAAAACCGTCCTTTTTCCATCCGGCAATAATTTCTCTTACTTCACTGATTGTTTTTACAAATTTCATAATTTTTATACCTCACTTTTCATTATTAAGCTTTTCAAAGTCAATATCTTCTTTTAAAGTGAAGGTATGCTTTTTATCCGGGAATTTACCGGATTTCACTTCTTCTATATATTTGCTGAAAGCTTCTTTCATACTGTTTCCGATTTCAGCGTATTTTTTTACAAATTTAGGTGTAAAATCAGAATACATTCCAAGCATATCCTGATATACAAGCACTTGCCCGTCGCATTCTGCACCGGCGCCGATTCCAATAACGGGAATACTCAGAATTTCTGTGATATAAGCGGCAAGCTTGTCAGGTACGCATTCCATAACAACTGCGAATGCTCCAGCCTGTTCAACAGCTTTAGCGTCTTTAATAATTTTTTCTGCCGTTTCCTTGTCACGTCCCTGGACTGTAAATCCTCCGAATTTATTAACTGACTGAGGTGTCATTCCGATATGTCCCACAACAGGAATAGAAGCATTTACAATAGCTTTTATGTGTTCGGAAAACTCCGTTCCGCCTTCGAGCTTTACTGCGTTAGCACGTCCTTCCTTCATAAGTCTTCCGGCATTTACAACAGCGTCATATACCGAAGTCTGATAGGACATGAAAGGCATATCAGAAACTACAAAAGCATTTTTTGCACCTCTTGCCACAGCAGCTGTATGATGGATCATATCCTCCATAGTGACAGAAAGCGTGTCCTCGTATCCGAGAACTACCATTCCGAGAGAATCTCCCACCAGTATCATATCAATACCTGATTCATCAATCAGTCTGGCTGTTGAGTAATCATAGGCAGTCAACATAGTGATGCGGTCATGGGAAGACTTCTGCTTCAGAATTGTTGCAACCGTTTTTTTCATAAATAATCTCCATTCTGCCCTGATAAGGGCATTTTTTATGCTTTAAGTGCTATGCGCCTGACAGGTCGCATTCACAGGCATTACTTTTAAATTATAACACATTCACTTATAAATTACAATAATCAGGAGCAAAAATTGTGATGTTCTAAAAGTCAGCTCAGGTGCATAGGATTATAACAACATCAAAAAAGGAAGTGACAAGCATGGCAGACATAAAAAACTACAAAAAAATTATTTCATATTTTCCGGAACGGATATCCGGAGTATTAAGCAGGATCTCCGCTGAAAATATAGGGGGCATTAATGAAATAAGGCTTAGAGTTAACCGTCCGGTGAGCGTTTCATCTTTCGGGCAAAATTATTTTGTCACTGAAAGCGGCAGTCTGACCGAACACAAAGGACTTGGAATTACTGCTGGGTATTCAGATATCAATGAATGTTTCAAAGCGGTCTGCGATTATTCGGTTCATAGCTATCTCAGACAGATTTCAGAAGGTTTTATTACAATTGAGGGCGGCAACCGTGTGGGAATATGCGGAACTGCTGTAACGGGTATGGGCGGCATTGAAACATTGAAATATATAAGCGGTCTGAATTTCAGAATTGCCGGACAGGTTAGGGGATGCGGTGAGCAGATATGCCTGAAGCTGTTTAAGGACAGGCCTTCCGGACTTTTGATAATAGGTCCTCCTTTGAGTGGAAAAACAACAGTTTTGAAAGATATGTGCAGAATTTTAGGAGAGAAATACAGAATATCTGTTATAGATGAGCGCAGTGAAATTGGTGCAGTATATCACGGACAGCCTCAGAATGACATAGGACCTATGACGGACATATTTGACGGATACCCTAAGGGAATCGGAATTACGTCAGCTGTAAGGGTCATGTCTCCTGATATTATTGTGTGTGACGAAATCGGAGGAAGCGATGACTGTAAGGCAATTGCAGGAGCTGTAAATTCCGGAGTTAAATTTATTGCATCTGTTCATGGAAGCTCCTTTGAAGAAATATCTTCCGGCAGATACATGCAGGAGCTTATTAAAACCGGAATTTTTCAGTATTATGTACTGTTAGGTTCCGGAAAGCATCTGGGAGAAATTTTAACAGTCAGAAAAATTATATAAGGAATTATAATTATGATACGATTAATAGGTATACTGTTTATTTTTGCAGCGTCTTCCGGCACAGGAATTCTTATGTCGGACAAAATAAAAAATACCAGAGAAAGAATGGTAAAAGAACGGAAAATGCTTGAGGAAATTTCTGTTCTGATACGCTTTAATTCAATGACTCTTAAAGAAATTGCCGCTGAACTTAATAGTATAGATATATACCGTGATCTGGGATTTTTAAGTAATCTCAACATTCGTTTAAATGAAAAATGCAGTTTTCCAAAAGCCTGGGAGATTTCTGTTTCAGAAGACAAAACTCTTACTCCGGAAGAAAAAAAACTGCTGTCTGAGCTTGGCTGTACGCTTGGATCTACTGATACGGAAGGTCAGCTTTCAACACTTAATATTTATAAGAACAGACTTGATGAAATGATTGAATCGGAAACCGAAAAATATAAAGTAAAGGGGAAAATGTACCGTTCTCTCGGAGTTATGTTCGGAGCAATGATGGGAATTTTAATTATATAGGAGAGTAACAAATGGATGTGGATCTGATTTTTAAAATTGCCGGTATCGGTATTATTGTAGCAGTTCTCAATCTGGTACTTAAGAGGGCAGAAAGGGAAGAACAGGCTATGATGACAACTCTTGCCGGACTGATTGTAGTTCTGATGATGATCATAAGCAGTATCAGTGAATTATTTGATACTGTAAAATCGGTATTCGGATTATGGTAACGGGAATAGTTTCAATCTGCGGACTTTGCATCTGTGCTTCACTTATATGTAAAATAACAGAAAAATATTCAAAGGAACAGGCAGTACTGCTTGTTATCGCAGTATGTACATTTATATTTATGGCTGTTCTTTCAGGAATTCCCGATATTGCTGCTAAGCTTGACGAACTTACCGGTCGTTTGCAGATTGACAGTGAATACATAACAATTCTGTTCAAGGCACTGGGAATATGCTATATTACACAGTTTTCCGCAGATATATGCCGGGACTGCAATGAAACGGCAATTGCGTCCGCGGTTGAAATTCTTGGGAAAATACAGCTTATTGTTCTGGCACTTCCGCTGTTTGAACAGCTTATAGACGTTATAATGGTGATTATGGAATGAAAAAGATTATATTGATTCTGATAATGTTTTTAAGTTTTAGTATGCCTGTGTGTGCTGATGAATTTCAGACGGACGAGCTTTATGAAGCCAGCGGTGCTTCAGGATTATCAGCAGGAGAAATTCTTGAAGAAAACGGTATAAGCTTTGAAGATCCTGAAAGTATTCTGAATTTGAATCCGTCGAAAATATGGAACATAATTAAAGAAATAGCTGAAAATAAAATCACTCAGCCGCTGAAACTCTTTGCTTCTCTTTTTATTGTAATTATACTTACAGCCCTTATAGACGGAACTTCAGGTACTATAAAAAACAAGGGAATTGCGAGAATTTACGAACTGATATGCGTACTTGTCTGTGTTGCTGTATTGTCTGTTCCTGTCTGCAGTTGTATGGAAATTGCTTCAACAGCCCTTGAACAAGGTGCAGAATTTATGATGGGATTTGTTCCGGTGTTTGCCGGAGTTGCCGCTGCCGGAGGGCATATTACATCTGCTTCCGGATATAATCTGCTGGTACTGGGATTTTCAGATGTTGCAATACAGATTGCCGGAAACTTTTTCATGCCTGTTCTGAGTATGTGTATCAGTCTGGCAATAGTAGACGCTGCCTGTGATGCTGTTTCACTGGATGGAATACTTAACGGAATAAAAAAGATAGTCACCTGGGGTTTGGGATTTATAATGACTATTTTTACAGGACTGCTTTCAATACAGAGTATTGTGGGTTCATCGGCAGATACTCTCTCTGTAAAAGCGGCAAAATATGTTATTTCAAACAGTGTTCCGGTAGTCGGAGGGGCTGCATCAGACGCATATACGACAGTGAGGGGAAGTCTTGTTCTTCTGAAAAACGGCATAGGCGGAGTGGGTATTACAGCTCTTGTGGTTATGCTTCTGCCGTCTCTTATACTGCTGTTTCTTTATAAAATATCTTTTTCTGTTCTGGGAGCAGCTGCCGAGGTTTTCGGTACAAAAAAGCTTATGCAGCTTTTTAAAAATATTAATTCTGTTTTGTCCACAGCCATCGGTATTGTTGTTTGCTTTACACTTATGTTTATTATTTCTACGGCAATCATTATGACTGTATGTACAAATATATGAAAACAGAGGTTATATGATATGGAATTTATGAAAAAAATAATTCTTTGTGCATGTTTTTTAAGCATTGTAATAACTATTGCAGATTCAATACAGCCCGGTGAAAAATTCAGCCGTCAGCTTGAAATGATTTTTTCACTGGTTTTTGTTACTGGTATTGTATCAGTGGCACTAAGCTGTGATTTTGACTTTGAAATACCGGCATTTGCAGAGGTTGAAGATTATGACAGTTATAATAATCTTGATGATACCGCTGATCAGGCAGTAAAGGATGAAACAGAAAAAAGAATTAATGAGTATATTGAAAATCTGCTTGAAGAAAACGGCATAGGTTTTGAAAAAATTTCCTCAGAAATTAATATTAATGAAGATAACAGCATAAGTATTAATAGAATCGGTTATAAGGGAGAGGAATTTGAACAAGCCCGCAGTATTATTTGTGAAAATATTGACGCCTCGGAGGTGAACAGGATTGAATAAAATAAATGAATTTTTAGCAAAGCTTAAAAGCGGTGCAGGTATTAAACTTATTATTATTCTGGGACTTGCAGGAATGCTTCTGATAATGTTTTCTGAAATATTTTCCGGTTCTGAAAAAGAAAGCGGAGAGAATATAAAGAATATTGAAACTGACTCAGGGGCATATGAAAATTATGCTCAGGAAATGGAAGCCCAGCTGAAAAAAATTCTTGAGAAGATAGATGGAGTCGGAAAAGCAGAAATTATGATTACTGTGGGTGCTACTGAAGAATATGTATATGCCCAGGAGGGTAAAACCCAGAAAGGTGAAAAAAATTCTTCTGAAGAAAGTCAGTATGTGATTATAGGTTCCGGCGGCGAAAAGCAGGCACTGCTGAAAAAAATAGTAAGTCCTGAAATAAGCGGTGTTGTAATTATATGTGAAGGAGGGGACAGCAATATTGTAAAGGAAAGAGTATATAACGCCGTATCAGCCGCTTTTAATATACCTTCACAAAGAATATTTGTGACAAAATCTAATGAATAAGGAGAAATTCAATATGAAAAAGCCATCATTTATTATCGGAAAAAAACAGATTATCTTAACATGTATGACGCTTATGCTTGGAATAGCAGTTTATGTTAATTATGCACTTACTGATAATGATATCAAGGAAAAGAAAACGGTTTCAGTAAATGCGGATATTTCATCCTCTGAATCGGCATCGGGTACAGACTCTGAACCTGAGGATTCAGAAGATGCAGCAGCTGAAAATTATGGAGAAAGCGAATTTGTAAACGGAGAATCCTCAGAAGATTATTTTGCACAGGCAAGACTTGAAAAAATGACAAACAGAGATGAGGCTGTCCAGACTTTACAGTCAATTATGGGCGGAGGAGATATAACAGAGGATGAAATGGTAACCAATGCTCTTGAAGCAGTTGAGGTTTCAAAACTCATTGAAAGCGAAGGTAATATAGAGTCTCTTATTAAGGCTCAGGGAATAGAAGACTGTGTGGTTTATCTTGACGGTGAAAGTGCAAAGGTAGTAGTAAAAACAGAAGGACTTGACAAAGCACAGGCAGCCGCAATCAAAGATATTATACTGGGGGAAGTTACCATTCCGGCAGAAAATATAAGAGTTTTTGAGGTAAAATAAAGTAAAATATATTAATTATAAAAATAAGGAGTTGTTTATTCTGAAATTTGTGGTATAATGTATATATGAAAAGTGCAGTCTGACGGAAATTTAAGTTTTCCGTCTGTTCTGCTGATATTGATTTTTCGGGAAGCTTGCCCTGAAGCGGACTGTAAAAACGGAGGCCTTATATGACAAGAAGAGAAATAAGAGATAATGCATTCAAACTGATTTTTGAATATCTTCTGAGGGATGACCCTGTTGAAGTATTGTATGAAGAAGCAAAGGAAACAGATGAAATTTCTGTAAACGACGAGGTGAAAAAACTTGTTGAGGGAGTTATTGAAAAGTCCGGAGAGATTGATGAAAAAATCGGTTCGTTCAGTAAAACCAGAGGTATAGCCAGAATTTCCAGAATAAATGTTGCAATATTGCGTATTGCAATATATGAAATTTTATATGATGATCTGACACCTGTAAATGCAGCAATAAGTGAAGCGGTTCTTCTTTCTCAGAAATATTCGTATAAGGAAGATACAAGTTTTGTAAACGGAGTGTTAAGCTCTTTGGCTAAATCACTTCCTATGGAGGAGACAACTGCAAATGCCTGAATTTCTGGGGATTGATACCAGTAATTATACAACATCAGCGGCAGTTTTCAACGATGAAAACAATAAAATTATTCAGAAAAATAAGCTTTTGCCGGTAAAGCCGGGAGAATGCGGACTGCGTCAGAGTGATGCTGTATTTCATCATGTGAGTCAGCTGTCCGGTGTACTTTCGGACATGCTTAATGGTATTGAGGATTTAAAAGCTGTGGGAGTGTCGGCACGTCCCAGAAATGCTGACGGGTCATATATGCCATGTTTTCTGCCGGGAAAAACAGCCGGTGAATTGATAGCTTCTGTATGCAAATGCGATATCTATTATACTGCTCATCAATTGGGACATGTTGCCGCCGCACTGTATTCATGCGGAAAAACGGAGCTTTTTAATGAAAGCTTTATAGCATTTCATGTCAGCGGAGGAACTACAGATGTTCTTCTTTGTACTCCTGACACGGAGGAAATTATCAAAGCAGAGCATATAGGCGGTTCGCTGGATCTGAAAGCCGGACAGGTTATTGACAGAACAGGTGTAATGATGGGACTTGATTTTCCATGCGGAAAAGAGCTTGAAAAGCTTGCACTGAGAAGTGATAAAACATACAGAATCAAAGCTTCTTTAAAGGGTATTGACTGTTGTCTTTCCGGAATTGAAAATCAGTGCAGAAAGCTTTATGAATCCGGAGAATCAAAGGAAAATACTGCAAATTTCTGTATATCTTCTGTTTATGCTGCAATAAGGGAAATGACAATTGCTGTATTGAAAAAATACGGAAATCTGCCGCTTATATATTCCGGCGGAGTTATGTCCTGCAAGATTATTGCTGAAAATATATCCCGTGAATTCGGAGGAAACTTTGCAGAACCTGAATTTTCCTGTGATAATGCTGCCGGAACAGCAGTTATAGCCGCTGAAAAATATAAAAGGAATCATGAAAAATGCTGATTTTATCTGTAACTCAAATAAACCGCTACATATCCTTTAAGCTCAAAGAAGACAAAAAGCTAGGCGGAGTAATGGTAAGAGGAGAAATTTCAAATTTTACTGCTCACCGTTCCGGACATTTCTATTTTACGCTTAAGGATGAAAACAGCTCTATTAAGGCAGTGATGTTCAAAAGTTATGCCGGAGCTGTTAAGTTCATGCCGCAAAATGGTATGAATGTAATCGCAATGGGAAGCGTTTCTGTTTTTGAAAGAGACGGCGTTTATCAGGTTTACGTAACGGATATTATTCCGGACGGTGCAGGTTCTGTTTATGTTGCAAATGAACAGCTTAAGGAAAAACTGAGAAAAGAGGGGCTGTTTGACCAGTCTGCAAAAAGACAGATTCCTCAGATGCCTTCAAGAATTGGTGTTGTTACATCCGGGACAGGTGCAGCACTGCAGGATATTATAAATGTTCTTTCAAGGCGTTATCCGATAGGTGAGCTTGCAGTATTTCCGGCACTGGTTCAGGGTGAAACAGCAGCTGATTCCATAAGCCATGGTCTGACAGATGCCGCAAGAGCTGACTGTGATGTTATTATTCTGGCAAGAGGAGGAGGCTCCCTTGAGGATCTGACACCTTTTAATACAGAAAAGGTGGCTTATGCCGTATATAACAGCAGTGTACCGGTAATTTCTGCTGTCGGTCATGAAACTGATGTGACTATAGCTGATATGGCAGCAGATCTCAGAGCACCTACGCCGTCTGCGGCAGCGGAGATGGTATCAGTATCAAAAGAACAGCTTTATAACAATCTTAGGTATTATGACGAAAAGCTTGATAGTGCGGTATCAGGCAGGATAAATGCTTTTGAAACTACGCTGGAAAAACTGACAGAGCGTCTGCTCAGATTTTCTCCGGAGCATAAAATTGAAAACAATATTCAGAAGTTTGAGGAGCTTTCAAAGCGTCTTAAGCTTGCATATGAAAAAATTATTTCTGAAAAAGAGAAAAAATATATTTCCGGTATTTCCCGAATGGAAGCTATGAGTCCGGTAAAGGTTCTGATGAGGGGATATTCGCTGGTTTACAGAAATGATAAAATAGTAAACAAAGTAAACGAGCTTGAAACCGGAAACGTGGTGGAAATTAAAATGTCGGACGGAACAGTTAAGGCACAAATTATTGCCGGGGAGGAAAACTGAAATGTCATTTGAAGAAAATCTGGCTCAGCTTGCCGAAATTGTGGAAAGCCTTGAAAACGGCAATCTGCCTCTGGAAAAGTCTGTGGAACTTTATGAAAAGGGACTGAAAATATCCGCAGAATGCAAAAAAGAGCTTGATTCGGCAAAGCTTAAAATTACTGAGCATTAATTTTTTAGGAGAGTTCTTATGAACGATAATATGAAAAAAACATTAAATGAATATGTGGAATTTATTGAATCCGGACTGAAAAAATACAGTCTTTCCGGAAAACTCGGACTTCAAAGAAATATTGCCGGGGCTATGGATTACTCTCTTGAAGCAGGAGGAAAAAGACTAAGACCGGTTCTGGTTCTGGCATTCTGCCGTATGTGCGGAGGCGACTATAAAACTGCAATTGCTCCTGCTGCGGCAATTGAAATGATACATACCTTTTCGCTGATACATGACGATCTTCCATGTATGGATGACGATGATTTCAGACGAGGAAAACCGTCTTGCCATAAACAGTTCGGAGAAGCCATTGCAGTACTTGCCGGTGACGCTCTTTCAATCAGACCATTTGAAATTATTGCCGGTTCTCATGAACTTTCCGATTCTGTAAAAGTGAAGCTTATTTCTGAACTTGCCTGTTCATCCGGTGCTGAGGGAATGATAGGCGGACAGGTTATTGATATTGAAAATGAGCAGCGAAAAAATGTAAGTGAAGATAATCTGCGTACGATGTATTCTTTGAAAACAGGCTGTCTTATAAAAACATCCTGTGTTATGGGATGCATTGCTGCCGGAGCTGATGGTGAAAAAATCAGTAATGCCGCAGAGTATGCCCGGTGTATTGGAATGGCATTTCAGATAATTGACGATATACTTGACGTTACCGGAAACGAGGCTTTGCTTGGGAAACCTGTAGGAAGCGATGCAGAAGAAAACAAGACAACATTTGTAACTCTTTATGGTATTGATAAAGCACGGGCAGAGGCTGAAAAATATACATCAAAGGCTATGGAAATACTTGACAGATTTGAAAACAATGAGTTTATTAAGGAACTGACAGAATATATGCTGAACAGAAATTACTGATAAATTTTTGTGTAAGGATGTGAATGCTGCCTATGACAATTTATAATCCGGTGCTGACCGCAGGAGCTTCAGCGTGGTTTGCCGCACAGCTTATTAAAGTTATACTGAATATGATAAAATACAGGAAATTCAATTCAGAACGTATTTTCGGATCCGGCGGAATGCCAAGTTCTCACTCGGCAACAGTCTGTGCCGCTTCTGCGGTTACATTAAGAATATGCGGTCCGGCATCGGCAGTATTCGGTGTTATGTGCATAGTGTCAGTTATAGTTATGTATGATGCTATGAATGTCAGGTATCATTCAGGGCTTCATGCACGTGAAATTAATATGATGAGAAAAGAGTTTAAAAGTCTGGGACTTTTAGATGATAAATCGGATAATAAAACTTCAGGAAAAGAATTAAAGGAGCTTTTGGGACATACCTTACCGGAAGTTATATGCGGGGCAATTCTTGGAATTGCATTCGGTGTGTTTGTCCCTGTACTATAATCATGAATAATAATATCGATGAAGCAAGTAATGTTGTCCTTAATGCTCTTGAACTGCCGGAGGATCTTAAAAAGCTTAATTATGATCAGTGCAGGGAACTTTGCAAAGAGATAAGGCACATATTAATTGATACTGTTTCAAAAAACGGAGGACATCTGGCGTCTAATCTGGGAGCAGTTGAGCTTACTATGGCAATACACAGGGTTTTTGATTCTCCCGATGATAAGATTGTCTGGGATGTCGGGCATCAGTCATATACCCACAAGCTGCTGACCGGGCGTCTTGAAAATTTTAATACGCTGAGAAAAGAAGGCGGAATTTCAGGGTTTACCAAACCTGAGGAGTCCCCCCATGATGCTTTTATAAGCGGACACAGCAGTACTTCCATATCTGCGGCATACGGAATGGCTCAGGCTATGAAAATGGACGGTAAAGACAATCATGTTGTTGCTGTTACCGGCGATGGCGCTCTTACAGGCGGAATGGTATATGAAGGTCTTAACAATGCAGGAAAGTCAGATACTAATCTTATCGTTATTTTAAATCATAACGATATGTCGATTTCAAAAAATGTGGGAGCACTGGCAAAATATCTTTTGAGTATACGAAACAAACAGGGCTATCTTAAAACAAAGCAGTCAGTGGAAAGAGTACTTACAAAAACTCCTGTTCTGGGAAAGCCTATGATAAAGGTACTTAAAACCTCAAAGGATACTGTTAAAAATACAGTTTACCGCCAGAGCAGAAATACTACTATTTTTGAAGATCTGGGATTCATTTATCTGGGACCAGTTGACGGACATAATCTGGAAGAGCTTGAGGAAGTCCTCAAAACTGCCAGAAGCTATCATAAGCCAGTTGTTGTACATGTTAATACAGTAAAAGGAAAGGGATATCAGCCGGCTGAGAAAAATCCGGGAGAATTTCATGGTATTTCAAAATTTGATATTATGACAGGTAATCCGGAAGTATCATCTGATGACTGCTATTCTACTGTTTTCGGACGTGAGCTTTTGCGGCTGGCACTAAACGATAAGCGTATATGTGCAGTTACTGCTGCAATGAAATACGGAACAGGTCTGCAGTATTTTTCAAGTCAGATAAAAGAAAGATTTTTTGATGTGGGAATTGCCGAGCAGCATGCCGTTACTTTCTGTGCGGGACTGGCATCAATGGGGAAACTGCCGGTATTTGCAGTGTATTCTTCCTTTTTACAGCGTGCTGTGGATCAGCTTATACATGATGTGGCTATAGGAAAAAATCATGTTGTTTTGGGGATTGACCGTGCAGGTATAGTAGGTGAGGACGGCGAAACGCATCAGGGAATTTTCGATGTTCCTCTCCTTACTTCAATACCCGGTACTGTAATATATTCTCCTTCATGTTATGAAGAACTTAAAGTCTGTCTTAATGAGGCATTATATAATTGCAGCGGACTTGCCTGTGTCAGATATCCGAGAGGAAATGACTGCTCAAGCTTTGATAAGGATAATCTCAATACTGAATTTACTCTGACAGAAAATGAAGGTTCAGAAATTCTCCTTATTTCATACGGGCGTATTTTCGATGAGCTTTATAAGGCATATACACTGCTTAACAATGAGAATATAAGCTGTGACATTTTAAAGCTTACTAAAATTTTTCCAATAGAAAGCAGGATAATTGAAAAGGCTTTGAAATACAAAAAAATAATATTCTTTGAGGAAAGCAGTGTAAACGGTTCAATTGCTGAATTTTTCGGCAACGATCTTTTGCTTTGCGGTTTCAGCGGAGAATACCATATACGTGGAATTGAGGGATTTGTAAAACAGGCAACAGTTAAAAGTATTCTGGAACGTCTGGGGCTTGACTGTGACTCCATGGAGCAATATGTAAAATCACTTTTGGGTAATAATAAAAATGAGACTTGATGTTGAACTTACAAACAGAAAAATATTTGAAAGCCGGCAAAGAGCCAAAGAAGCAGTTCTTGCTGGGAGAATACTTGTAAATTCCTGTGTGTGTACAAAGCCTGCTTTTAGTGTGACAGATAATGATGTTATTGATATTACAGGCGAGGATTTAAAGTACGTCGGAAGAGGCGGTCTGAAGCTTGAAAAAATGATCATTAAGCATGACCTGCGTTTTGACGGTATGACTTGTATGGATATAGGAGCTTCTACAGGCGGATTTACTGACTGTATGCTTCAAAACGGTGCTGAATATGTTTTTGCTGTTGATGTGGGTTCTGATCAGCTTGCACAAAAGCTTAAAAATGACAGCCGTGTATGCAATATGGAAAAAACCGATATCCGGAATGTTTCAGGCGAGAGTATCGGGGAAACTATGGACTTTATTTCCGTGGATGTTTCATTTATTTCCCTGAAGCTGATTTTGCCTAAAGTTTTTGAGTTTCTGAATGAGGGAGCAAAGGCGGCGGTTCTGGTTAAACCTCAGTTTGAGGCAGGAAAAAGTAAAATCGGTAAAAATGGAATTGTAAAATCAAGGAATGTCCATGTTGAAGTATTAAACGATATTACCGCATTTTCACGCAGTCTGGGATTCGGCATTGAGGATCTGGATTTTTCACCAGTGACTGGCGGAAAGGGTAATATCGAATATCTGATGCTTCTTGTAAGGGGAAAATCAGAAGATGATTATAATGTTAATAAGACGGTAAAAAATGCATTTGAAAATTTAAAAACCGGAGGAAAAGCATGAAAGCGGCCATATTTCCGAATTTTCAGAAGAATAATGCTCTGGATTGTGCCAGAAAGCTTTGCGATATACTAAATATTAATGATATTGAAGTCTATGTTGATAACAGTTATAAAAGTGAATTCAATGACAAGACATTTATTAATTATGGATTATTTGATGAATTTGCCGGAGAATCTGACTTTGCCATTGCTATAGGCGGTGACGGTACGATTTTAAAATGTGCTAAACATATTATTGACGCAGATACAAAGCTTCTGGGCATTAATACCGGAAGACTGGGATTTATGTCTGCTCTGGAGTATGATCAGCTGGACAGGATATCTGATCTTAAATCGGGAAATTATAAAATAAGCGAAAGAATGATGATGAATGTAAAAATTGACAGCGGCGGCAGTATTTATGAGCTTATAGCATTAAATGATGTATCAGTTTCAGGTATATATTCCAGTATATGTGATTTTAATATATATGCTGACGGGAATATTATTGGCTCTTATCGTGCCGATGGAGCTGTATTCAGTACGCCTACAGGTTCTACTGCCTATTCTCTTTCTGCCGGAGGTCCGATTATTGAACCGGAAATGGAATGCATTGAAATGACGCTTATTTGTCCTCATTCGCTATTTACAAGACCTATGATTTTTTCTCCGGAGAAAAAAATAAGATTTGAAAATTCTTTGCAGAGGAATCCGGAAATTTTCGTCAGTGTGGACGGCGGAGAGGCTATTAAATTATCTGTCGGTTCAAGTGTTGAGGTTTCAAAATCAGAACATAAAATCAAACTTGTAAGTATGACAGAAAATTTCTTTTATAATTCACTAAATAATAAATTTATGCATCCTATAAAATAATCGGAAAGGAGGCTCTGAGTATTTCAGAGTATTGCTATGAAAAATAAACGACAGTATAAAATTCTTGATATAATAAAAATACATGATGTAGAAACACAGGAAATGCTTCAAAGCCTGCTTTCTGAATATGGTTTTAATGTCACACAGGCAACAGTTTCCAGGGATATAAAAGAACTGGGACTTGTAAAAAAAGCCGGTGACAACGGAGTGTATAAATACATAGAACCTGCCGCCGGAAACTCAAAACAGAATATTTTCATTGATACTGTGACAAGCATTGATTATGCTATCAATACAGTTGTTATAAAATGTCATAATGGAATGGCTCAGGCTGCATGTGCGGCCCTTGATTCTATGAACTACAGCAGCATTGTGGGGACAATTGCCGGTGATGATACGATTTTTGCTGTAATGAGAACTGAAGAGGATGCATGCAGCTTAGTGGAAACAGTTAAAGAAATGATTTGGGGGTAAAATATGCTGAAAGAACTTTATATTGAAAACCTTGCGGTTATTGAAAAAGCTGTTATCCCTTTTTCGGATAATTTTAATGTTTTTACAGGTGAAACCGGTGCCGGAAAGTCTATCCTGATTAATGGAATCAATGCTGTTCTGGGGCAGAGAGTAACAAGAGATATTGTAAGAAGCGGCTGTAAAAAAGCTGTTATTACTGCTTTGTTTACAAATCTTAATTCTGATATTATACAAAAGCTTGATGAACTGGGAATTTCTCATGAAAATGATGAAATTACTGTTACCCGTGAAATTAATTCTGACGGTGGAAGCGTTGCCAGAATTAATTCCAGAACTGCTTCTGTATCAGTTTTAAAGGAAATCGGAGAACTGCTTGTGACAATTCACGGTCAGCATGATAATCAGATTCTTCTGGCACCTGAAAGGCATATAAATGTTCTGGACAGTTTTGGTGAAACAGAAGATATGATAAGTGATTACAGAAATGATTTTAAGAGATTGCAGTCTTTGGCAAAAAAGCTTGAAAATGCAAAAAAGCTGAGAATAGAAAAGCGTGACCGGATTATTGTTTTGAAAACACGTATTGCAGATCTTAAGGAAGCAGACCTTACTCAGGAGGAATATCAGGAGCTTGAAAATGAATTCCGCCAGATTCAGAATATCGACAGGATCATAAAATCTCTCCAGATTGTTAACTGCATTTTAAATGATGACAATGAAGAAAATGCTATGGATATGATTTCCAAATGCGAGGACGAGCTTTCAGGAATATGTGAGTATTCTGAAGAACTTACTGTACTGTCCGAACGCCTGACTGCTGCAAAAATTGACCTTCAGGATATTGCTAACGAACTTTCAGGTGTTGCTGACAGCTTTGATATTGATCAGGAAAGATTTGAATTTGTGATTTCAAAATATAATTCATTGAATAATTTGCAGCGAAAATATAATTGCGAATATTCTGACCTTCTTACAATGTATAATGATAGTCTGAAAGAACTTTCGGAAATGGAATATTCAGATGAAGATCTGAAAAAAATTACTGATGAAAAAAATGCACTTTTACATCAGGTAACAGATAAAGCAAAGAAAATTTCCAGTCACAGGAAAAAAACAGCAGAAATTTTTGTGAAAAAGGTGACAGAGGAGCTTAAGTTTCTGGATATGCCCAATGTGGTTCTGGATGTGAAACATGATACAGGAAAGCTTACTATAAACGGTATGGACAGCATAGAATTTCTGATTTCTGCAAACAGGGGCGAAAAGCCAAAGCCGATTTCCAAAATTGCCTCCGGAGGAGAACTTTCAAGAATAATGCTGGCATTGAAAAGTGTTATAGCCGATAAGGATTCTATTCCTACAATGATTTTCGATGAGATTGATACAGGTGTAAGCGGAAGAGCTGCTCAGAAAATTGGTATTAAAATCCGGGAGATAAGCAAAAACAGACAGGTTTTGTGTGTTACGCATTTATCTCAGCTTGCTGTTATGGCGGATAACCATCTTTTAATAGAAAAAAATACAATTGGTGATAAAACAGTGACTAGTGTGACAGAACTGGATTTCAAGGGGAGAACTAAGGAGATTGCCCGTATTATGGGCGGTGAAAATCCTAGTGAGCTTATTCTTAAGAGTGCTGAAGAAGAATTGAAAAAAGCACAGAAAATTTAATCAGGAGAATTCAAATGGAATATTTTTTGAATACAGGCTGCTTTGGCTCTGTATTTGCTGTACCAAAATCTATAGTGGATAATTATATAAAGCTTGCAAATGAAGCCTCGATAAAAGTATTGCTTTATATGCTAAGATATAACGAACAGGAACATTCTGCGCAGAAAATTGCTTCTGCATTGAATATTTCAGTGGAACAGGTTGAGGAAGCATTTTTATTCTGGGAAAATGCAAACATATTTTCCAGAAATAATTCTGAAATGGAGTCATTGCCGGTAGTTGAACCTGCTGAAAAAGAAACTCCTAAAAAAGCTAGATCCGTACCAGCCGGGAGACAGAATTTTAATATGAATCCATCTGAAATTGCTGAAAGAGTAGAAAAATCCGAGGAAATAAAGTGCCTTTTTCTTATGGCTGAGGAATCATTCGGAAGACCTCTTAATCATACGGAACAGAGAATTTTTATATGGATTCATGATTATCTGGGGCTGAGTACAGACGTTATTCTTATGCTTACTGCTTACTGCATATCTGTTGACAAAGGTAATATAAAGTACATAGAAACAATTGCGGCTGACTGGAATGAAAGGGAAATCAATACTCTTGAAGCTGCTCAGAAGGAAATAAAACGTCTTGAGGAGTATGGAAGCTTTAACAGTAAAATAATGAAAGCTTTTGGTATGAACCGTAAACCGACTTCAAAACAGCAGGAATATATTGATTCATGGAAGGCTAAAAATTATAGCATTGAACTGATACAATATGCGTATGAAAAAACTATTGAAGCTATTGATAAGCTTAATTTCCCATATATAAATAAAATTCTTGAAAACTGGTATCAAAATGGTCTGGTTACAAAGGAACTGATTGATGGAAATAAAAAGAATAGTCCGGCAAAAACAGAAGAGAAAAATTATTCTTTTGATCTGAATGATATTAAATCACTTGTAAATAATTTCGGAGACTGATATGACAAATAAAATGATTTTGAATGTTGCTCTTGAAGAAATACATCATAGACGCAATATGGGGAATGCTGAAAATAATATGCATTTTGAAGAGATTAACCGTAAAATTCCTGAAATAGGAGAAATAAACAGTCAGCTTGCAAAAACTGGTATGGAAATTATGGGCATAATTAAAAGCGGAGAGAATGTTTCAGGTAAAATTGAAGATCTGAAACGTAAAAATACTCAGGCACAGAGTATTGTAAAAAAACTGCTTAAAGAAAACGGTTATCCGGAAGATTATCTGCAAATAAAATACACATGCGATAAATGCTTTGATACAGGATTTATAAATCACGACAGATGTGAATGCCTGAAAAAGCTCATAGCAAATATTACTGCGAGAGAAATGAATAAAAATTCACAGATAAATTTGTGCAGCTTTGATACGTTTAATATTGATTATTATCAGGGCAATGATATGGAAACTACCAGAAAATACCGGGAAATTATGACGAAAATTTATCGATATTGCAAAAAATATGCAGATAATTTCAGTACGGAAAGTGATAATATCTTAATGTTCGGAAGGACGGGTCTTGGAAAAACTCACTTGTCACTGGCAATTGCAAATGAAGTTCTGCAAAAGGGATATAACGTTTTATATGATTCTTCACTTAATTATCTCCATCAGATTGAAAAAGAGTATTTCGGAAGAGATCAGATGGGCAATGATACGCTAAATGTTTTAATGTCTGCGGATCTTTTAATACTTGATGATTTTGGTACTGAATTTGATAAGTCGTTCTATGTATCTACTATTTATAACATTATTAATACCAGACTTAACAGGGGATTGCCGACTATTATCAGTACCAATATGAACTATGAGGAAATGCTTGAAAAATATGGAGAAAGAATATGTTCCAGACTTTTTACTGTATATACCGGGCTGGAATTTGTAGGAACTGATATTCGTCTTGTAAAAAGAAAATTAGGCATGCAAAACTGATATTTATGTATCATCAAGGAATATATAGGAGCTTTTTTATCTTTTCAAAAGCTCCTTTTTTATTGTATTGTAATTTATTTGTAATTTTTATCTGAAATTTTCTTTTTAATTTACATTTTTGTAAAAAATGCACAATAAATCATGTGAAATATAGACGATTTTATGAATTGAAAAACAATAAAAGTCATGTTATAATTAATAAGTAATCACAAAAGTTACATTTTAATTAAAAATTAAGATTGCTGAATTAAATTAAAGTTACAATTCTATTAAAAAAGGAAGTTGATATTGATGGTCAGAAAAATTAACAAATTTATTTCGTGTTTTATTGCCATAATATTTCTTTTCGGTACTTCAATGAATGTATTTGCAGCTGACAGTTATATGGACTGGACTCAGAGCGATTCACGATGGGGAAGTAAAAAACTCGGATCATGCGGAGATACAATGGCAGAAATAGGCTGTGCAGTTACTTCTATAGCAATTCAGGTTGTTCATTCCGGTTCAGCAAGTGAAAGCTCTTTTAATCCAGGTACGCTTTGTGATTACTTAAGTAAAAATGGTGGTTTTGATAACGACGGAAATGTTTACTGGGGAGCTGTAACAGGACTTGTTTCAAGTTTTACATATGAAAAAAGAGCATATTTTTCTTCTAATACAAAATCCGGAATTACTAAAGAACTGGCAAATTATATTAATCAGGGATATTATATTGTGATGTCTGTTAAATACGACGGACACTGGATCGCAATTGATACTATAAAAAATGGTGAAGTTTATATGATAGATCCGGCGCAGAATAAAAATGACAAACTCTTTGACTATTATGACGCATCCGGTATGCTTCAGGTAAGACTTTACAAGGGAAAGAATACTCCTGCGAAAGTTAATACTTCAACGTCAACCAATTATCTGACAGGGCATTATAAAACTACAGATTACCTGAATCTCAGGAAGTCATACAGCACATCTTCGGATATTCTTCTTACAATTCCAACCGGAACAACAGTAGTTGTTACAAGAGTATATAATAATGAATGGGGTCAGATTGAATATAACGGCAAATCAGGATGGATTTATCTTGAATATACTAAATATACTGAAAGCTCCTATACTTATAAACTCGGTACTTATAAAGTTAACTCAACAAGCGGAGTATATATGCGTTCGGGAGTAGGAGGGCAGAACTCTGCAATATGTGTAATTCCATATAATGCAAGTGTTACAGTAAGTTCTGTAACGGCTAACTGGGGAAAAGTTACATATAATTCTAAAACAGGATATGTGTGCATGGAATATCTGAATTATACAGGAGCAGTAACGACTAAGGCTACAACAACAACTAAAGCGACAACCAAAGCAACAACAAAGGCTACGACAACAACCAAAGCAACAACTAAGGCTACAACAACAACTAAAGCAACAACAAAAGCCACCACTAAAGCAACTACAACAACTACCACGACCACTAAGCCGGTAACTACCACGACAACTACAACAACTACCACGATTCCTCTCATTAAGGGCGATGTCAACAGAGATGGAAAATGCAATAAAACAGATTTGATATTGCTTAATAAATATCTGGCAAAGCCTTTCGATCTGGAATTTCCCATTGAATATGTAATGGATGTTAATAATGATAAGGTGATTGACGAGCGTGATGCTGTTTATCTCTTTAAAAAAATAAATAAAGGAAATTAAGTATATGAACTGGACTGAAGTTAATATTTATACCAAATCTGAAGGCGTTGATATTTTATGTGCTTCGCTTATGGATATTGGAATTAAAGGTTTTGAAGTTAAAGATTCTAATGATTTTAAGGAATTTCTTGCTAATAAGGATGGTAAATGGGATTATATTGATGATGATCTTATGAATTTGAGCAATTGTGAAACGTGTCTGACAGTTTATCTTCCGGATAATTCTCAGGGTGCTGAAATGCTTGTATCACTGCGTTCTGTTTTAAAAAATATGAAAAGCAATGACAGCAATGATATTTTCGGCAGACTGGAAATTGAAATGGAGAATGTCAGAGAAGAAGACTGGGCTAATAACTGGAAACAGTATTTTAAACCGCTTAAGATTGGCAGGAAAATTTTAGTAAAACCGTCCTGGGAGGAATATTCAGGAGATGATGACAGAGTTGTAATTGAAATTGACCCTGCTTCAAGCTTTGGTACTGGTCAGCATAATACTACAAAGCTTTGTCTTGAACTCATGGAAGATTCACTTAAACCTGGTGACAGAGTTCTCGATCTGGGATGCGGAAGCGGTATACTTTCTATTGGTGCTATGCTTTTGGGAGCAGATCATGCGACAGCAGTGGATATAGAAGAAAATGCTGTTGAGACTGCTTTGGAGAATGCCGGGAAAAATCATATCCCTGAGGATAAATATAGTGTATATTGCGGTGATGTAATTACAGATACTGCTCTGGATGAAAAAATAGGTGATCAGTATGATCTGATTACTGCTAATATTGTGGCAGATGTTCTTATTGCAATGAGCAATATTTTCAGGCGGAAAATAAAAAATGGCGGCACATTGATAATTTCCGGAATTATAACAGAACGTAAGGATGAGGTAGTGAATGCTGTTGTAAAATCGGGATTTGAGGTTGTAAAATCTGCCGAAGGCGAAGGCTGGGCAGCAGTTGAACTTAAGGCAATATAAATAAAAAATGCAGGTTTTAACACCTGCTTTTTTATTTGCGAATTTTAAGTAACAGTGATATAATAAATAACAGGGAATGTTACATTACTTTTTAGAATGGAGATTCATTATGAAATTAGCTATTTTTGATTTAGACGGTACTTTGATTGATTCACTGGCTGATATTGCAGAAGCAACCAATTACGCAATGCGTAAGCTTAATTTGCCTGAACATGCCCTTTCTGAGTTTAATTATCTTGTCGGCGATGGTGTAGCAAAACTTATAGAACGTGCTCTTCCGGAAGACAGTCAGGATAAATTTTCAAGTGCTTTGGATTTATATAATTACTATTATAATAATAATTATACTGTAAAAACTTATGTTTATAATGATATTAAAGAAACACTTAATACCTTGAAGAAAAATGGTGTGGAACTTGCAGTAGCCTCTAATAAAACTCATGGATTTACCGAAAATATTATTAATCATTATTTTGGAGACGAATTATTTTCGGCAGTTTTTGGAAAGTCAGAAGGCAGACCTGTAAAACCTGATCCGGCAATTGTCATGGCAGTTATGGATAAATTAAATATCAGTGCCGAGGATACGGTTATGATTGGTGATACATGTATTGATATAAAAACAGGAAAAAATGCCGGAATAAAGACAATAGGATGTTTATGGGGATTCAGAACCCTTGAGGAATTGGTAAGTGCCGGTGCAGATTACATTGCTGACAAACCATCGGATATAATAAAATTTGTATGCGGTTAAAATTAAAAGGGAGCTTATTTAAAATAAAGCTCCCTTATTTTAATAATAAATTTTATTCAGCAGTTGGTTCAAGAACAGCATAGTTACCGTCAGCACGTTTGTAAACAACATTAGTACCGCCGGTTTTAGCATTACAGAACATAAAGAATGAATGACCTAACATATTCATCTGTAAAATAGCTTCATCAACATCCATTGGACGCATTACAAATGATTTATGCTTAATAACTTCATAATTTACCTGTTCTTCAACAGTATCAGCATAAGCCTCTTTGAAAGCAGTATCTTTAAGACGTTTTTCAATTTTAGTTTTATTTTTTCTTATCTGTCGGATAATTATATCAATTACGCTGTCAAGAGCGTCATTCTTATCAGCAGCGGTTCTTTCAGCACGATAAATCATATTATTATATCTTACTGTAAGCTCAAGAATAATTTGATTTTTATGCTCTGCCATTGTAATTTTAGCTTCTGCTTCATCTCCGAAAAATTTACTGAGTTTTGAATTTAATCTGTTTTCCGCATATTCCGGGAAAGCCTGCGGAACCTGCATTTTTTTTGCTGTAATAGTTACTTTCACAATTAATTCCTCCTTAGCCAATTTTCATTGGTTATTTTATGGTCTAATTATAACATATATTTATAACTATTTCAAGTCTTTTTTGAATAAAATGTATAAAAAGCCTGAATTTTCATTGAATTTTCATGAATTATCTTTATATAAAAAATATTTATTAAATCTTATAAATATACAGAATGCAAATATTTTATATCAGTAACCAAGCGATTCAGCCACTAATATAACTTTTATTCTGTCCTTATGCCTTTGTTTTGCACTGATAAGATAATTACAGCATATTCTGTCATCGCTTCCGCATCCGGCTGTCATTTCAGGACATGATTCTTTTGCTAATGCTGCACATTCACCGTTTTTAGCACAGTAAGTATTGCAGTCAAGTCTTACAGCGTTTGCCGGAGCTGCAATTTCCTTCACACGTTTTGCCGCATCTTCAAGATTTTTTACTATTTTGTTATAACCTGCAATTACTATAACGGATTTCGGACCGTATGCTATTGCGGCAATACGGTTGCTGTTTCCGTCCACATTATAAAGTTCACCATTTTCTGTTATTGCATTTGCACTGGTGAAATACGCATCTGCATTGAAACAGCCGATAAAGAAGTCCCTGAGTGTTTCGGGAGTGAAGTTTTTGCGGTCAAGAAGCTTGTAGTCACCGCAGCGAAGAAACTCCATAATACCAGCCTGTTCAAGACTCATTGAACCTCCGCTCCCTATAACATCTCCCTTGTTGATAAGACCTTTTGCAATTTCCGCAGCCTCTTCCTTGGTTTTAGCAATAAACACTTTCATATTATTTTTTTCAAGGGCAGCTTTGGTTCTCTCAAGCCTTAAAGCTATAATTTTTTCAGTATTTTTATCCAGCATTATTATACCTCCGTTTTTTTATATGTATAAAGGGCAGGAATTATCCCGCCCTTTAATTTATTCAGAATCTGTTTTGATTGCAAATGGGTCATATCTCTTTATTGCTTTTTCATTTCTTACAACTTCATATTCATCTACCCATTCATCAAGCTTATCCTGTAAATCGTCAGAGAACATAGAGAATCTTGTGTTTTCTATGCTGTTTTCACTCCACAGATCATCGTCAGTCATACGTTCTGTTATGTCAAGTCTTACAGCAACATAAATTGTATCTTCATCCTCAACTATTTCCGGAACGCCTGTTTTTGCATCATTGTATACCCAGTCATAGAATATCTTTGAAGGATTGTATGTAACATCTTCTTCCTTGGTGTTTTCGTCTGTGGTTACAACTGCAATGATTGTTTCATTTGCATAGGGATCTACAGTTGTAGTTGTTTCTGCTTCTTCATCTGATTCAGAAACTGCTGTTGTAGTTTCTTCTGCGCTTTCATTTTCGTCCGATTCTTCTGATGCTTCTTCTTCATCGGAATCAGTTTCTGCCTCATCTTCATTAATATCAGCTTCGTACTCTGTAGTTTCTGACGGAGCTTCAGTTACTTCTTCAGTAGTTTCCTCTGTTGCTGCCTGAGTGGTAGTTTCTTCACCTGCGGCTTCGGCTGCCTTGTCAGAAACATACTTGTCATATTCTTCCTGCATTGTATCAAATTCTTCAAGCATTGCCTCTTCAGAACCGGCATTTTTTGCTCTTTTCAGGAAATCATCTGCCATATCAGTAATTTCCTTTTTGCCTGCCTCATCAAGATCGTTTCCTTCAGCATCATGAAGGTCAAGACCTACATATTTAACTCTGGCATTATTCTCAATGTAATAATCCTTGATGTCATCTTCCTTTATGCCTTCGCTTCCGCCTTCACCGTAAAGAGCCTCAAAAATTTCCTGGCTTTTATAGGTAGAAGTCATAACTTCTTTAAGTGATTCTTCACCGATACCGTTGCCTTCAAACATAACCGGATTATTTTCATATGCACTTTCAACATATGAATCTATAGAGTCCATATCTTCATCAGAAAGGCTGAGTTCCATTTCATCAAAATGTTTCAGAACAGCTACATGCTCAGAACAGTTTGCAATTGCCTTGTCTTCAACCCACTTAAGAAATTCCTTGCCCTGAATAGTAGTCTTTTTAAGAGCCTTTTCGTCTTCTGTGTCAATTTCACTGTCAGCTTCCTTGGCAAGGTTTTTAGCTTCCTGTAAAGCGGCGTATTGATAATATATGTAAACGCCTGCCTTAACCTGATAGCCGTCAATAGTCAATGCATATGCAGTAGATTTTCCTACTCCGCATCCGGCACATGTAAGAAGCAATGCAGAAGCAATAATGCCTGACAATATTCTTTTTGTTTTCTTTAGCATAATAATCTCCATTCTGCCGCTTTATAAATACAAATAATAATGAAAATCTCCTAAGCGGCAAACAGAGATTTTCGGCATGCTCACCGTCTGATGTACATTCAGCATGAGTCATGTCTGATAATAAACCCTCTAAAAGGTTAATGTTATGTCAAATACCTTTTAATTATACTATATTACTTTTTATAAGTCCATACCTTTGAACGGATTTTTTTAAAATTTCATGAAATTTTCAGAGAATATGGATAACTTTCCAAAAATATGCTATAATAATTTATGAATTTTTATTAATGACAGGAGTAAACTGATATGAAAGTACTTATTACAGGTGCAAGTTCAGGTATTGGAAGGGATATGGCAAAATACCTTTCTGAAAAAGGCTGCAAGCTTATACTTGTATCCAGAAACACTGACAAATTAAAAGAGCTGGAAAATACTTTGAAGACTCAGACAGAAATTATCCAGTGTGATTTGTCAGATGAAAAATCGGTATTTGAGCTTTACAGAAAATGCAAAGACAAAGATGTGGATTTCCTTATAAATAATGCCGGATACGGTCTGTTCGGCGAATTTGATAAAACTGATATACATGATGAACTGGATATGATAAATGTAAATATAAAAGCAGTTCATATACTTACAAAACTGTTTCTTAAAGATTTCAAATATAAAAATCATGGAATAATATTAAATGTAGCTTCCAGTGCGGGATTTATGACCGGACCGCTTATGTCCTCATATTATGCTTCAAAAAATTATGTAGTAAGACTTTCTCTTGCAATAAGAGAAGAACTCAGAAGAAGCAAAAGCAATGTAAAGATAAGCGTATTCTGTCCGGGACCGGTTGATACCAATTTCAATAATCGTGCCGGAGTATCTTTCAGCGTGAAATCAATATCCAGTGAATATGCGGCAAGATATGCAATAGATAAGTGCCTGAGTGGAAAAGCCGTTATAATTCCTACAATTGAAATGAAGCTTGGAGTAATAGGTTCAAAACTTGTTCCTAACGGACTATTGTCAGCAATAGCCTATAATATTCAGCACAGTAAAGAGCAAAATTAAGGTTCTTCGCTGTAATTTCCTAAGAATTTAAAATACTCAAGTTCATCTGATAATTCAATAAGAAGTGATTTTACTTTCGGATCATTAATGTTTCCGGAAAAATCCAGATAAAACATAACATCAAAGCTGCCGTCCGCAATAGGGCGGCTTTCTATTTTTTCAAGGTTCATATTATTTACGAAAAATTTAGTAAGGAGTCTGAAAAGACTGCCCTTGGTATTTGGAATTTCAAGTGTTACCGCAATTGTTTTAGCGTCTTTGGAAATCATGAACTGCTTTGAAATACAAATGAATCTGGTGAAGTTTGGAATCACATCAGAGATGTTTGTCCTGAGAATTTCCATATTATATAATTTTGCACAGTTTTCAGAGCATATTGCAGCACATGGTTTACTGGTCTCAATTACATATTTTGCAGCAGTTGCAGTATTTTTTGATTCAACAGGTTCAAATCCGCTTTCTTTAATAAATTTGGAGCATTGTTTTAATGCCTGAGGATGAGAGTACACTTTTTCAATATCTGAAAATTTCGTACCTTTTTTTACTGCAAGGCAGTTTGTTATTTCTACTTTTACAGTACGTGCAATAAAAACATTATATTTTCTCATTAAATCGTAATTCTGGGTAACCGAACCGGCTGTGGAATTATGTATCGGAATTATTCCGAACTGAATATCACCGTTTTCAACAGCACTGAAAACGTCTTCAAATTCCTGGTAGAAAACTATTTCCTTATCATTGAAAAGCTTTCTTGCGGCAGTTTCTGAATTTGAACCGCTGGTACCCTGACAGCCGATTCTGGCATTACCTGTTATATCGAAGGGAACAGGTTCTATAAAACTTTTATTTTTAAGAAGTTCCTGCTGCTGGAGACATTTGCTTATATCCATAATTTCTGTAAAAAGAGCAGCTGAACTGTCTTCAAGGTGTGCAGGTGCATTATTCCGCACTTTTTTTATAATTTCTTTTTCTCTGCCTTCCTGAAAAATCGGCAGGTTATTTTCTTTTTTGTAAATTGCTACCTGACGGCATAAATCCATTCTTTTTTCAAATGCGCTTAAAATTTCTTTGTCAAGCTTGTCAATCTCATTTCTTAAAAGATCTAAATCCATTTTTTCTTTCCTTTCCTGAAATTATCTATTTTATTATACATGGATTTTAAAAAAAAATCAATCAGGATTTACACAAAGTTGTTAAAATAAGAAAAAATATCATTCCCTGCTGAAAAAATTGACATAAATATTCTCGTGTGATAAAATGTAAATGAAATAATTTTTCAGGAGGACTATTTATTACAATGGTTAAGAGATTTTTGAGTATTGCAGCGGCGTTTCTGTGTTTAGCATGTTTGTTTTCAGGGGTGCAGACTTTGAGTGTTAATGCTGAAACAGGTATTTATGGATATATGACCTATGAAATTATAGATGCAGATGAGGATGGCATTGATTCAGATGATTACGTCCAAATAACTGATTGTGATAAATTGGCAGCAGAGATTGAAATTCCGGAAAAAATTGATGGTTTACCAGTTACTGCAATCAGATATAGCGCTTTTGATAAGTGTTCAAAACTGATAAGTGTTATTATTCCGGATTGTGTTACTTCTATTGGAGGAGCTGCATTTTCCGGATGCTCAAGTCTGACAAGCATAACTATTCCTGACGGTATTTCAAATATTTCTTTGAGTGCTTTTGCAAATTGTTCATCATTAACAAGCGTAACAATTCCGGAGAATGTTACTTCAATTGGAATGTATGCGTTTTCTGGTTGTTCAGGATTATCAAGCATAATAATAAAAAATCCTGAGTGCATAATTGATGAACATGCGATAAGCAATGGCGAAGACGAAAACGGTAACTATTATTTTAATGGTACAATTTATGGCTATGAAAATTCAACAGCACAAGATTATGCTGAAAATTGTGACTATGCATTTGCTTTAATTAGTTCAGAACAGGAAGAAGTTAAAGGCGATGCGAACGGTGACGGTGCATTAAATGTAAGAGATGCTGCATTTATTGCAAAAATGCTGGCACAGGGCAAAGCAAGTGAACTGCCTATGACAGCAGATTTTAATGATGACAATGTTGTAAATGTAAGAGACGCTGCGGCAATAGCAAGATATATGGCGTCCGGATACAATAAATAATAAAAGAAATAACATCCTGAAGAAATCTTCTTCGGGATGTTTTTGTATAAGGTAAAAATTAGCTTTTTTAATAATTATTATCTATTGACAAAAGGATATTCATGAATTAAAATTATATTGTGACTGATTGTGATGTAAGATTTAAGGAGGATAAATTTAATGGAAATGAGAAATGTTTATTCTTCCGTTACAGATATCAGAAGAAAGGTATTTACGGAAGTTGCAAAGCTGGCTTATGAGGGGGGAGATTATAAGGAAAAAATTGTAAATCTGCCTTATAAAATTGTACCTGGAAAGGTTGCGGTATACCGTGAATCAATTTTCCTTGAAAGAGCTATTGTAGAAGAAAGACTGCGTCTTGCAATCGGTTTGCCTATGCGTTCAATTGAGGAGCATGAGTCCGTTGCAGATGGTATTGAAGAAAGTGCTATTGCGGAAAAATATTATGACCCTCCGCTTGTTAATATAATAAAATTTGCATGTAATGCCTGTCCTGAAATGCATTTTCATGTTACTGACTGCTGTCAGGGCTGCCTTGCTCATCCGTGTAAGGAGGTCTGTCCTAAAAAGGCGATTGAAATTATACATGGAAAGTCAGTTATTGATCAGTCTAAATGTATAAAATGCGGAAGATGTCAGAGTGTTTGTCCGTATAATGCAATAAATAAAATGGAAAGACCATGCGCTAAGGCATGCGGAATGGATGCTATAAGCAGTGATGAAAATGGTAAGGCTAAAATTGACTATGATAAATGTGTATCATGCGGAATGTGCCTTGTTCATTGTCCATTTGGTGCAATTGTAGATAAAGGTCAGATTTTTCAGCTTATACATGCTATGAAAACCGGAAAAAAGGTTATTGCTCTTGTGGCACCGGCATTCGTGGGACAGTTCGGACCGAAAGCTTCTCCGGAAAAGATTACAGCTGCAATGAAGAGACTTGGTTTTGACCGTGTGGTTGAGGTCGCAATAGGTGCGGATCTGTGTGCTGTTGAAGAGGCTAAGGACTTTTTAAGAGAAGTACCGGCAAATCAACCGTTTATGGCTACTTCATGCTGCCCTTCATGGTCCGTAATGGCTAAAAAGCTTTTCCCGGAACTTGCTCCTTATATTTCTATGGCAATGACTCCTATGGTTCTTACAGCCAGAATGGTTAAAAAGAAATATCCTGACGCATATATTGCATTTATAGGACCATGTGCTGCTAAAAAGCTTGAGGCAAGCAGAAGGACAGTCCGCAGTGATGTGGATTTTGTTCTCACATTTGAAGAGCTTATGGGAATGTTTGAAGCTAAGAATGTAAAATTTGAAGATATAACTGATGAGGAAAATGTTCCGCTGAATGAGGGTACTGGAGACGGAAGAGGATTTGCAGTCAGCGGAGGAGTTGCAAAGGCGGTTGCTGATGTAATAAAACGTATTGATCCTGAGCGTGAAATTAAGGTTGTTTCAGCACAGGGACTGAAAGAATGCCGTAAACTGCTTCAGCTTGCAAAGGCGGGAAAATATGATGGTTATCTGCTGGAAGGTATGGGCTGTCCGGGTGGATGCATAGCCGGAGCCGGAACATTGACAGATGCGACAAAATCTGCAAATCTTATAAGCAGATATGTAAATGATGCACCATGTAAAAATGCTCTGGATTCCAAATATGAAATAACCTTAGGGATTGTCAAGGAATAATAATTAATAAGTGTTTACTTAAAATACCCGGAATTTAAAAAAATTCCGGGCATTTATCTTATGGTGAGGTAAAATTTATGAGGTAAAATAAAAAATCCTGTCTGAATAACATCAGACAGGATAATGGAGGCGCCACCCAGATTTGAACTGGGGATCAGGGTGTTGCAGACCCATGCCTTACCACTTGGCTATAGCGCCGTAAAATGGAGCGGATTACGAGGCTCGAACTCGCTACCTCCACCTTGGCAAGGTGGCG
>NZ_JBJFHN010000123.1:0-7187 GCF_051893655.1 Porcipelethomonas sp.
ATAATCAGGAAAACCGAAACCATGACCCATTTCATGCAGAAGAACATGCTGACTTGTTGTTCCGTCAAGCAGACCCAAAATTGCATTGGATGAAAGATACTGGCCATAATGCCAGCCAAAGCCGCCCATATCAATCATTCCGTTAATGCCCTCAAGAAACATATCATAACGGTTATCATAACTGCCGTTATATGTCCAGCTCGCATCTGACCAATGCACATATCTTGAAAGGTCAGTCGGTTCTGAAGGTTCAAGTGTCGGAATCGCAGAAGCATCCGCCGCCATTCCACACTCAATAATGTAGTCACGCATAGTAGAATCCATTGTTTCTGTATAGACAACTTCATCGGATTGGAGATCCAGCAGACAGTTCTTATCCAGTACACTCCATCCAACAATTTCAACAGTAACGTCATCAAATGGCCAGTCCTCATACCCTTCAAGGCAATCATTCCACTTGTTCAATGCCTCATTCAGAACGATCTCAAGCTGCTGACGCTGTGCTAAAGTGATTGTCTGATACGAGTCCCAACGGATGAGATAGTGAATCGTACCGTTTCCGGCAATCAACTGGTCGTAGATCGTAGCGTACTCTTTCATCCAGTCCTCATTTTCAGCATCATAGATGCGGTTGTTCCAGACCCAATCGCAGGCAGTGACATACTCGCTTGGCATATCCGAATAGGAGAGCGCATGCACATAAGTGTCGGGTATTCCATGATGAATCAATGGAATCGTACACATTACCGAAATTGCGGCAGCTATGAACTTTTTTATTTTCATTTACATTCCTCTTTTCAACAAAAAAATACTTTTTTTCTGTTCGCACATAACGAACTTGTTGTGGTTATATTCACTATATTATTATAACACATACCGAATTTTTTTGCAAGCGAATTTTGGAAAGAATTGAAAACTGCAAACATTGAGTAAATTCCCAAAGTAAATTCCACAGTGGAATTTACTTTTGGAATTTACTATCAAATAAGTTATTGTATACTTTGCACACTTTCATATTGACATAATTGAAAAGTTGTGGTAAAATACACATATAGAACAATACCACACAGATAACATATCGCTGCTTTGTGTATACTTGTGCGGTGTCGCCTTTAAATATTGTGCAATGAATCAGTAACTGAAACTTTAGCGGCAGAATGGAGATTAAAATGATTGATAATGCACTATACAAACAATTCAAAGCCATAGGAGAAATCAAAACCACTATTTCCGGAGCCTCTAATATTGAAGATGCATTGCATCAATGCATAAAAATTATCCAGGAAGTAAGCAGTGCTGAAACTGCAGTGATATGGTATTACGATAAAGCCGGTGATGAAAGACTGCATCCTACATATGCAAAAGGAGCCCGTGTGTTTATAGAGAATACGTTCAAACCAGGTGACGGAATTGTCGGCAAGGTGTTTTCTGAAAGTTCCCCAGCATTTTTCCCGGAAGGTGTTCCGGAAGAAAATATTCGCTCACTGATCTGTGTTCCGCTGGAAAATCAGTATGAAACTCTTGGATGCATTGAATTTATAAACCGTAAAGACGGTTCCTGCTTTACAAGAGAAGAAGCCGATATTTGTGAAATTATGGCAATGCTTGCCGCAACGGCAATTGACGAATGCGGGCTGAATGTTGGTGTAAGCGAACAAAAACCGGTTATTGCATCCCTTCGGCGGGTTGTTAAAGATTTCAGAAACGGAGATATAGTGACCCGTGTACTTAAGGGTGTGGATCTTGATGTATATGAAGGCGAGCTTCTTGTTATTCTCGGAGAATCCGGCTGCGGAAAATCCACAATGCTGAATATAGTCGGCGGTATGGATCAGCTGACTGAAGGAGAGTTTCGCTTCCGTGGTGAAGATTATTCTCATGCCGAAGAAAAGATTTTAACAGAATACCGTCGTGAACATATCGGATTTATTTTCCAGTCATATAATCTTATGCCGAATCTGACAGCCATTCAGAATCTTAAATTCATTGCAGAGCTCAAAAAAGACTCGGATGATCCTGAACGTGTGCTTGAATGGGTGGGGCTCTCAGAAAGGCGCAATAATTATCCAGCACAGATGAGCGGCGGTCAGCAGCAGCGTGTTTCTATTGCCCGTGCACTTGTGAAAAAACCGGAACTGATTCTTGCTGACGAGCCTACGGCTGCGCTTGACTATGCAACCGGAATTGAGGTCCTTTCCATAATTGAAAAGGTTGTGGAATCCGGAACAAGTGTAATGATGGTCACTCATAACGAAGAAATCACAAAGATGGCAAATCGTGTTGTTCGCATGCATGACGGCGTGATTGATGAGATGATTGTTAACCGCCATCCTGCCAAGGCAACAGATCTTGTTTGGTAATGGTGATGTATATGAAAAAGACACAATGGATCAATCTTTACAGAGATATCAGAAAAACGCTGGTATCATTTATATCAATTGCCTTGTTTGTTGCACTCGGAATCGCCATATTTCTGGGCATACGATGGAATGAACCTGCAATATCGGCGAGAACCAATCAGTATTTGACTGAACATAATTATCATGATTTTTTGCTGTCATTTCCTTATGGTTTCACGCCGGAGGATATAGATGCAATTTCAGAATTGGATGATATCAGCATGGTAGAGGGGTCATATTCTGCTTTTGGATCATCATGGGTAAATGATCAAAGATATATACTTGTCATTCAGGCGTTAACAAACAATATGGACAAGGCTGATGTGATTGAAGGTAAAATGCCTGAAGCTCCCGATGAAATAGGCATCGAACGGTTATTTGCCGAAGCTGCAGGGATTGAAATAGGTGATAAAATTACCGTTAATACAGAGAATGATGGAAAATCATATCTGAAAAACACGAAATTTACTGTTACAGCAATCGTCAGTCACCCATCCTATTTTTCAAACGGTGCATCCTATTCCCGAGGACTCAGCAACATAGGTGATGGCTCTGTTGATTATTTTGCGCTCATGTCAGAGGACGCTTTTGATGCTGATACATATGATAATTGTTATTCTCAGATTCTGCTGCGGTCAGATAAACTCGAAGGGCTTGATTGCTTCGGGGAATCCTATGAAAATGAATCTGACCTGATAGCTGAAAACATCAAGGAAATCGGAGCAGAGCGTGCCAAAAAACGATGTCTGATGATAGAGGAAAGAGCTGATGCTGAAATAGCAAGTGCTGATAAGATGATAACTGATGCCGAAGCAGAACTTGAAAATGGACAAAAGGAAATTGCTGACGGCAAAACGGAAATTGAACAAGCTGAACTTGATATAGCAGAAGGTGAAAAGAAAATTTCAGATTCTGAGGACGAGCTTGAAAAAGGCAGACAGCAGGTCGCTGAGAGTAAAAAATTGATATCCGAAGCCGAGCTTGAAATTGCTGACAGTGAAAGAAAAATATTACAAAACGAGAAAACTCTTGAAAGTGCAAAGCTTGCTTACAGTAACGCATTGGCAGAGTATACAACAAAAAAAGAGGAGCTGGAAACCGTATATTCTGAATTTCAGAATTCTCTTGGAGAAGCAGGCTTTTCAACCGATATTGATACTGCTGAAACTCAGATAAAAGATAAACGGACAGAGCTTGTTGAACTTTTGAAACAAGCAGAAAGTACGAAAGAAGAACTTGACACAGCTTACGAAATGCTGAAAAGCTGCAATGGAGACATTACTGCTGCAGATCCCGATGAAATGGCAGAGCTTTTAAGTAACCTTGCCAGAGAAACAGGCTATACACTAGATCCGTTATACATAGGGAATTTAAGAGTTCAGCTTTGTGAAGCGAGTGCTTGTCTTGATAAGTATATTAGTGACCCGGCGTCGTTAACGGAAAGCGAAGCAGAAACGGTGAACAGGCTTCTTGAAACATCCGGACTCAGCTTGGACACTGACGGAGCTGAAGAACTCAAAATGTATGCCGACAATGCGCTGATTGCGCTTGATTTGTATGAGGCGAATCCGGAATTGGCGTATGACAAAGATTTTCAGACTGTTGTATATATGATGTCGGTGCTTAATTTTCAACCGAACACCTCATATGCGGTGGAGGAGATTGAAATAAAGCAGTCGGAAGTACAGGAAAAGATTCAGGAATTGAATGATGGTATTGAAAAGCTGGATGGTGTGCTTGACGGAATTGCAACATATCGCAGCGGAAAAGAAATGCTTTCTGCTGCTGAAAAAGAACTTTATGCAGCACAGATACAGATTTCAGAAGGAATTCATGCCCTTGACATTGCAAAAAACAATCTTTCCGAAGGCAAATCGGAACTTGAAATGAACAAGAATAAACTGACAGAGGCTGAGGAAAAAATCAGCGACGGCGAATCTGAACTTGCTGAAAAGAAAGCAGAATTGACAGAAGCAAAAAACCAACTTGCAATAGCAAAGCAGGAACTGCCAGAAGCAGAAGATAAAATCAGCGATGGAAAAGCAGCACTGACTGAGAAAAAGGCAGAGCTTTATGACATAAAATCCAGGCTTGAGGAGTTTATAAGCTACGATAACTGGACAGTTCAGGGACGCAATGATAATTCCAGTATCAGTTCTGCAAGGTTCTATTCAGAATCAAGCAGAAAACTCTGTTTTTCTATGGCTTTGCTCTTTGTATTTGTGGGATTAATGGTATGCTATACGTCAGTTTCAAGAAATGTAAATGAAATGAAGACCTTAACAGGTGTTCAGAAAGCACTGGGATTTCGCCGCAAAGAGATCACTGCGCATTACATGGCGTATTCTGTGGCAGCTGTATTGATCGGATCTGTATTTGGATGTTTGTCTGGATATTTCATAATTGAGGCAATCATCAATAACGCATATCTGAAAAGATTTTCCTTGGGAGTGATCCATAAAGTTTTCGTTTTTTCGGATGCTATGGCGATAATACTTGTTGAAACAGTACTTATCTGTCTTGCTACATGGATCCCCTGCAGAAAGCTGTTCAAGCGTTCAGCGGTTGAACTGATGAGGGGCGATAATACTGGTAACGGTCATACAAGATTTTATGAAAAGCTCAAACTGTGGAATAAGCTTTCACTGTATTCGCAAACTACAGTAAACAATCTTGTAAATGACAGTTCACGTGTGATAGCTACTCTTGTAGGTATTTCCGGATGTGCGGCATTGATCGTTGTGTCAATGGCCTTGCAGATGTCTATATACAGTACGCCGAAAAAACATTTTTCGGATATCTGGTTGTATGACGCAAGCCTTGTATGCGATAATTCTGTTGATGGGGCGCATGATATTCTGGAAAATGTGCTTGAAGAAGAAGCTGTTGATTATATGTCCCTACTGAGGGATGCGGTATTCATTGAAGGAAAAGACGGTGATTTAAGTAAAGCGGATCTTGTCGTTCCGGAACCTACAGATAATCTGGAAAACTTTATCCGTATCAAGGATTGGAAGACGAAAAAAACGCTGTCCTTACCGTCTGACGGAGCTGTTATCAGCAGAACATTCCAGAAACACAATGATGTAGATGTGGGCGATACCATAAGATTCATGGATACGAAAGGCGTTTATCATGAGATTGTAATATCAGGAGTAAGCGAACACTATCTGTCAACCATTCAGATAACCATGAGTCCGGAGTATTATGAAACTGTAATGCTCAAGAGTGCCGAAAGCAATACATTCTATCTTAATTATGGTGAAGCTGATGCTGTGTTATTGCAGGAAAAACTGCAGAACACCAACGGATTTTTCTCACTGACGGATGAATGTACGGAATGGACTTCCGTATTTATGGAAGTATCCTCAGTAACAAAACTTATCGTATATATAGGGCTTTTCCTGGCAGCGGTAATGGCACTTCTGGTTCTGTTGAATCTGAATATTGTATGTGTAAATGAAAAATCAAAAGAGCTTACTATTATGAGAATTAACGGCTTCAGTATAAGTGCAGTGAAAAAGTATATTTATCGTGATAATATCGTGCTGACTATTGTAGGAATTATAATTGGAATCATATTCGGCATGGGCGTTGGAAAATGGATTCTTACTATACTACAGAAAAATATGGACAATTTTTATACGGTGCCGAGTCCGGTCACGTGCCTGACAGCTGTCGTGCTGACTACAGTCTTTGCGCTGATTACAAATCTTATTGCGCTGCGTAGGATAAAGAATCTGAACGTTCACGATCTCACCCGCTGATGATGTTAATTATATGATAACTTTAGAGCGTGTTCACATAAATCCGCATATTGGTTTTATGTGAACACGCTCTAGCTTTCGGAAAATGACGTAGGCAAAAAGCACTGAGCGACTCTGTTGTTGCTCAGTGCTGAATATGTATTGATACTATTCTCATTTGAAAATCATGATTTTCATAGCCGCCACAGGCGGCGTATGAGAATGTATGAGACGGATTTTATGCCGTTTTACGGCATAAAATGGCGTGTGCGTTAGCACACGCTCTCTAACAAACTATTTCAATAGTTTGTTAGAGAATTAGTATCAGATATTATTTCAGCAAAGTATCCAAATCGTTTTCCGGCGTTGTAATTGGAGCAATTCCGATTCAGAGAACGGATATTTTCATCCGCATTCCAAAGTTCACTCATATCATAATCAGCATTTTTGCCGCATGGTGAGGCACAGCCGCTGCAATTCGGAGTCAACCTTGCCTGTTCCATATGCAGCACCAGTGCTATCTGATTCTGAATAGCATCATCGTCAAAATTTACGTTGGTAAGGGTTGTGAACAGTCCCTCAATGATCAGCTGATAGGTATTGCTGTTTATCAGGTGTTCGTTCCCCTCCGCCGAACGTGCCAAACCGATCATTGCTCCTGCCAGCTCGTCCTGTAATTATGCTGTATCGGCTTTCTTTCCGCAGACGCCGCCACTTCCTGTACAGTCTCCGCAGCTGGTCTGCTCACACTGAAAACAAAACATTTTCTTTTCCATCATCTTACTTCTTCAATCCATGATTGTTCCGTCCGTTGAAATGATTACAACCTGCCACGGAATAAACTTTCCGCTTGCCTGCAATGCTCGCTTTACCGCATGTTCCATACCACCGCAGCATGGCACTTCCATACGGACAATGGTCAGGCTTTTGATATTGTTGTTCGCTATAATTTGCGTCAGCTTTTCGGCATAGTCGCCCTCGTCCAGTTTGGGGCAGCCTATCAGCGTAATGCGGTTTCTGATGAAATCCTCATGGAATCTTC
>NZ_JBJFHN010000124.1:0-3968 GCF_051893655.1 Porcipelethomonas sp.
GTGAAGTGCTAAGCAGTATATTTATTGTTTATTCAATATGATTTTCTTCTCCCCAACCAAACTCGTCATTTGTTCGGTAGTATTCCGGAATATTATCTTTTGTAAATCTACCTCCGTCAATTTCTCCATACCAATCATCTTCTCCATGATAGTGTATATACTTTAGATACTTTCCGCTATCTGTGTCAAATTTTAAAAGAAGTATCCACCATGTTTCAAACCCATGTTTATCTTCTGTAGTTGCAGATACAATATAATTACATTTTCCATCTGTATCAAGAATTTCAACATCATACACATCTTGATCGTGGGACACTGAATACTGTTCACGCACAGTTGAGATTGCCAGTGTTTTGACTACATCTTCCTCAGAATATTCTCCAAACGGTGAACTGTCACCACCACCTATTGCACAAGCAAGCACAATAATAATTAGAATTGCAAATACAGCAACCAATATAATTTTCCCTTTTGACATTTTCTTGACCGAAGTTGTACCACCAGAATTTGCCATAGAAAGCTGTGACACATTTGCTTCAATCGGATTTGACTGTACAGTTTCATTTAATTCCACTTTAGCACCACATTCATGGCAGAATGCAGCACCTTTTTTCAATTCATTTCCACAGTTTTTACAGAACATATTTATACCTCCGGTTTATAATTGTATTTCAACATTTCCTTAATCACTTCAATGTTTTGTTCATCTTTCTCTTGATAAATAGTATGTGTTCGACTGCCGCCGACATGGAAATTATCACTTGATAACTTGATATACGGTTTAAACTTTTTAATCCATATCACTGAAACCCCTAATTTTGTGAGAAATTCATAATCTATATTATCCGGATTTTTAGTATCTATTACCATTCCGAGTGCTTTAACATAATATGTAGCATCTAATGAATATGACTTAGCTATAATAATATCTCCCACTTTGATTTGTTTAATAAGCTCTGCATATTCAGGCTTTTCCTCATCAGAATAACCCATACACCAAAAACCTTTTTCTAAAAATTCATTTAGTTTTTCTACTGCATTATCTGTTTTACCGCCGAAAACAGTTCCAACGCCATAAAAATTCATCAAATATTCCTCCATTTTTCTCATTTATTTATGTCAAAATGGCATAACTATAATATGCATTCTTATTATCAGGCAAGTTAAGTATGGTATTTTCACTTGTACAGTATGAAGTAATTACTTCATATAAATATACTGCACCATTATTTCCCTCAAAAAACACTCCGTTATTTTTGGAAGCAACACTGCAAATTTCTCTGGCATTTTCAATTGAAATATCGTTTAACGCAGCATCTACAGCTGCAAAAACTTCTGGTATATCAATTCTTTTATCAGAACAATACAAACCAGCCATTTCGATTTTAACTTCTTCAATTAAACCGTCTTCATTTGTATTTATCAAAATTATAACTACTGGATTATCATTCATAAAGCTCCATTCATCATAAAGACAATCAATATAATATTTATCAGCAAAATCAAATGTTTCCGGTATTCCTTCATGAAAATGAGAAATTTCAAAATCAATATCAAGTTCTGTATCCAATTCATTAAAACGCAAAATAAACTCTTCAGCTGTTTTATTATAAAATTTACGTCCTTTTTCATCAATAACAAATTGCTCTTCGCTGTTATTAGAACTTTTATTCTCCGATGGCATACTTTGCTCAACAGAATCAGATTCAGATATAACATTATCATTTGAATATGTATCATAGTCACAACTTATATAATTTATATAAATACCTATTCTATCCACTGTCATTGAAACAACTGTATTTTCATCAAGATACCATTTGCTTTCCGAATCAGCTTCACCATATTGTTCACTAATAGTATCAAACCACGCTCCATCTGATTTTATTTTACTTTCATTCCATATGTAGCTATAGCTGATTTGAGTTAATTTTCCGTCAACGAACTGAAAGTTGATATCACAAAGCTCTCCCATAAATTCAATATCCATGTAAGCAAGAAAAGTTACAAATTCTCCTGATGTATCATTTTCATAACTTTCTTCATAAGTAGAAATATAATCTGTCATTGCAAGCTTAACAGTGTCAACGTTATCTCCCCATTGCAATCCCAACATTTCAGAACAACTGTTTTCAGATAAAGTACTCTCTGCTTTGGTATCAAAGACATTTTCAGATTTATTTGCTACATATTCTGTAGACTTTTGTGTTTCAATTGTAGATGTAATACTAATGTTTCTGGCATCATATTGACTGTTTGATTTATCAGTATTTCCGCAAGCCGTCAGTAATAACGAACAGAATATAACTAATACACAAATTTTTTTCATAAATCTGCACCTCGACGTAGAATAGTCTAACTTTGTCTAATTATATCACATTTATTTCTATATGTCAAGTATATTTCGTCATATAGACGTAATATGTATTCATATAGGAATATAATACTTGATTAACAGTCCATTAAAACTATACATAAAAAAGGATATAATAATACAAAGGAGTGTGATACCCATGGAACAGGAGCTTGACTACACAGCAATCGGTGACCGTATACGCAAATACAGAGAGCTTTCCAGAATGACGCAGGAACAACTCAGTGAATTATGCTCACTATCCACAGGATATATCGGACATTTAGAGCGAGGAACACGTTCTCCGTCTTTGGAAACTCTTGCAAAAATTTCTCAGATTCTCCGGGTAAGTCTGGACGACCTTGTATTTGGAGAAGCTGAAATCAGCAATAATATGATAAAAATCCTTGCACTTACTTTAGAAGATAAGAACCCTGAAAAGGTGAAAGTATTCCTGAAAACAGTATGTGCCCTCGCTGATAAAATCGACGAATTCTAACAAAATGCCCTATGATGATTATAACACATCACAGGGCATTTCTATTTAAGCAGTCTGCTGCAATTTTAAAATTTTCCTAATTTGGAAAATACTGTTTGCTTTTTCACGAAATTAGCGGTATAATAGTCTTAGGGGCAAAAGCCGTATTGTGATAAAACCTGATTAACATACTCAAAGGAGCATACTTATGGAAGATTTACGAAAAGTAGCCATATATTCAAGAAAATCAAAATTCACAGGTAAAGGGGAAAGTATTGAAAGCCAGATTGATATGTGCAGAACCTATCTGAAACTGCATTTTCCTGAAATCAAGGACGAGGATATACTTGTTTATGAAGATGAGGGGTATTCAGGTGGTAATACAAACCGACCTCAATTTCAGAAAATGCTGAAAGAGTGCAGAAGCAACAATATCAGCAGAATTATTTGCTATAAGCTTGACAGAATCAGCAGAAGCGTGGGAGATTTTATTAAGCTTACTGAGGAACTTGAAAAACTACATATAGAGTTCGTTTCTATCAACGACAACTACGAAACACACACCTCAACAGGTCGTGCAATGCTGGCAATGACCATGGTATTTGCACAGCTCGAACGAGAAACAATTGCTGAGCGTATCCGTGACAATATGCTTTTTCTTGCCAAAGACGGCAGATGGCTTGGTGGTAATACTCCGACAGGTTATAAAAGTACAGAAACTGTCGGCAGTATCAAATTAGATGGAAAAACAAGAAAAGCTCGTATGCTTGAAATTGTTGATGAGGAAGCAGATATTGTAAAATTGATTTTCTCCAAGTTTCTGGAATACAAATCCCTGACAAAAGTTGAAACCTATATGATTCAACATGATATTCTTACAAAAAAGAATTTATCGTTCAGTCGCTTTGCAATCAAGAATATATTGAAAAATCCCGTTTACATGATTGCAGATGAACAGGCATGGAATTACTTTTCTGCTGCTGATGTCGAGATTTACTCCGAACGTGAACAATTTGACGGTATTCACGGAATGATGGTGTATAACAAAACCAGTCAGAGAACAGGAAAATCTAATACATTCAACAATATTAATGACTGGATTATTGCAGTCGGAAAGCATAAAGGACTGATTAAAGG
>NZ_JBJFHN010000124.1:4068-7095 GCF_051893655.1 Porcipelethomonas sp.
TGGAAGTTAAAAGACTTGCGGAAGAATCATCTGACTTTATGAAAAACTTACGAAAAGGACTCAGAAGCTTTGATTACAATGACGAGTCTTATCAGGAAAAACTAAAGGAATTAAGAAAATCCAAAGCAAAATACGATACACAAATCAAAAAATTATTACAGTCACTCTTAGAAACCGAGGGAACTGCCGCACATGATTACATTATCACTCAAATCAATGAAACAGATTCCAGAATACAGTCTATTGACAAACAAATTCAGGAATATGTTGAACTTGCCAATAGTCACAGTTCATCAGATGAAAACTTTGAGATTCTTGCGGATATGATGTCAAAGACAGCAGGCACAATAGACTCTATGACAGTAGAAGAAAAAAGAACAGCTTTGAGAAATATCATTCATAAGGTTATCTGGGACGGAGATAAAATTCACATCTATTTCTTTGGCTGTGAAGAAGATGAAATTTCACTTTCTGACGAGAAATTTTCAGAGCCGCAGGGAGTGAGTTGCAAATGAAATTCTAATGTATTTTAGATCGCAAAAGAAAATACTAGGTGACATGTATATTGATGAACCAATAGATATTGATAAAGATGGAAACCCGTTTACACATAGACTATATATATATCAAAAAATAAAATCAATTTTTATTTCAAAATTGTTGTTTTCATTATTGCATTTTGTTGTTTTTTTGTACTGAATTTTTCTTATTATTGATTTAAGCATCTTATTTTTTTCATTTGCATCCATGCATTGCTGATACGCATCAATAACATGTTTCAGACGGATAATTGTTTCTTCTGTGGGTGCTTGTGGACGAGCTTCATCCTGAAGCTTTTTAATCTGACTTTCAGCGGATGCAATTTTATCGGATATGACTGCTGATCTTTCCACGAAAATTTCTGTTGTATAAATTCCTTGTTCTAATAAATCATACAATTTGTTCTGCTGTATTTTTAATTTTTGAAGTTCGCTTTTAATTTTACTTTCAGCATCTTTCAAGGAATTGGTTTTATCTTTGCGCTTGTCATTTTCAGAAGGAGAAACAGACTGTCGATAGGTTCTTACTATAGCGTTATAAACCGCATCATCTATATCAGCCATGTTGCTTGAAACGCATTTGCAGCCATTATGTATACACATCATATACACTAAACCATTAGAATAAGGTCTTCTTACCATTGCTCTTCCGCAAAGTTCACAATACATCAGTCCTGCAAATTGATTTTTAAGAGTTTTATTATTATGTGTACTTGTATGCTTATTTTTATTTCTGATACTTTCAGCCAGTTTCCAGACTTCTTCGCTGACAATTGGCTCATGAAGACCTTTATATATCTCTGCGTCTGGATTAATAGGATTTGTATACTTAATTTCGCCATCTTTGATAATTTTTTTAGTTTTTCGCCAGTTCCAGCGAATCTTACCACAATAAAGCGGATTTTCAATTATTGCTTTTACCGTGGCATGGCTCCATGTGTCAATGCGCTTAGGTTTTATCCCCATATTGTTTAAGAAAGTAGCAATTTTTGAATACCCCATATCCTTTTGGGTATATAGCTCATACATAAGCTTTACCGCTTCTGCTTCTTCAGGTATCTGTTCAAGAGTATAGTTTTTTTGTTCATAGTTGTGTACTTTTTTGTATCCGTATGGCGGTTGTGAGCCTATATAATTCCCCTCTTTAACAGATGCAAGACGTCCGGCCTGCATGCGGCGATTAATGGTTTTATATTCTCTTCTTGACATAAAAAGAGAAAATTCAAAGTACTCTTCATCAAATTCATTAGATGGATCATAAACTTTAACAGGCGTTATTATTTTAGTATTTGAATATTTAAACGCTCTTGAAACAATGCCTTGATCTATGCTGTCACCCCTTGCAAGACGTTCAATTTCCATACAAAGAACTCCGTCCCACATTCCAGCATTTACTTCGTCCAGGAGCTTCTGCATTTCTGGTCTTGATTCAATAGTATCACCGGAAACAATTTCTTCATGAATTTTTGCTATAGTAAGATTTTTCTTTTTAGCAAGTTCCAAAAGCTTTGCCCTGTGTCTTGAAAGCGTTTCGCCTTCGCCTCTTGCTTCGGCGTCTGCGTCTGCCCGGGATTTTCTTAAATATATAGCATACTGTCCGTTCATGTTTTCCTCCCTTTTTAATTAATTATATTCTTATTTAACGTTTCTGTTGCTGAGCAGGAGCGTTTATTTTTATAAAAATTCCCCGGCTGACCCGGGGAATGGTTACTACCTGATATTAAGACGATTTTCAAGAGCTTCACGCAGTACGGAAGAAAAATTGATTCCGGCTTCCTCTGCCTTTACATTCAGCCAGCTTGGGATAGTGCAGTTTTTTTTGACAGTTCTGTTGTCGAGCATTCGCCTATATGCATCAAAATCAACGTCAACAAGCGTTACAATTGAATTTTTCTCTGCTTTTATTGATGAAACAGCAGATGGCTCAGGAAGTGTTTTATTTTCGTCCTGCATGTCAACAGCAGTAATACAAATAACATCTCTCGCCATTTCTATGGCGTTAGCAAGATCTGTTCCTTGTGTCATTATATCAAAATCCGGTACATTAACAAGAAACATTTCATCATCAGGGGTTAAAATAATCGGATAAACTCTTTTCATACGAACAGCTCCTTATAATATAAATTTTTCGGGTATACACGGACTTATTTAAGCCCGTGCTTTTTAATGATTGCCTGTGCAAGCTTTTCATTAATCTCCCTGTGTCGTGGGATTGGTTCATTTTTTGCTCCGTTGGTATATATATCATGATTTCCGCCATCACGTTTTAACCACCAGCCGTTTTTTTCAAGAAGTTTTATTAAATCTCTGTGCTTCATGTTCCCACCTCCTATATATTATTATACGCATTTTATACGCATTTGTCAAGAGCTTTTCTGTAATAAAATGCACAAATTCAGCCTTGGAAAATTGTGTATTATTTTAATAAATATTCAATTCGCATAATGCAATAATATTTTAAAACATTTTTAGCAAAATGTGACAAAAA